>DATMJT010000488.1:0-11001 GCA_035553735.1 Pilimelia sp. | reverse complement strand
GGTCGTGGTCGGCAGCCGGGGCCACGGCGGCGTGGCGGGCAGCCTGCTCGGCTCGGTGGGGCTCCAGCTGCTGCACCACGCCGACTGCCCGGTCCTGATCGCCCGCGACGCCGGCCCGACGGAGGCGCCGGCGACGTGAGCCGGGCCGGACCTCCGGCCGGCTGCCCCGGGGTGCCCTGCCGCGCTCCCGCCCGCCTGGCGCCGGCGGATGTCCGCCGGCCGCGTGACACCGGCCGTCGTCGCGGCGTGCCCGAGGCCGGGCCCCGCCCGCGGGCGGGGCCCGCACCGTGCGCAGCGACCGTGACCGCGGCCGCTGGCCGCCACGTGGCCACTGCGCTGCCCGGACATTCCGGCTACCCTCCGCGTGGTGAATCGGGCCGGGGCGGGGTCCGTGGCGGGGAGGTGGGCGCGCTGGACGTGGAGCTGCTGCGGGCTCGGGTGTTGCGGTACCTGGCCGTGGCGGGCGGCGCGACCGGTGACGCGTGCGCCGCGTGCCGCGCGGCGCTGCCCCGGCTGACCTGCGGGTCGGTGACGGCCGGCGCGTTCCGGCACGACCGGGTGTGCGCCTCCGGCCCGCGCGGTCCAGCTCGGCGTGGCCTGGAGACCGCACTGGCGCGGCTGCGGGCTAGGACGTTCGCGGAGAACAGCCCCCGGCGGCGACGTCGTTCGCGGAGAACAGTCCCCTGCAGGACGTGGCCGGCGACGCCGTGGCGGGACGGCCTCGGTTCACCACCGACGACAAGCCGGAGGCAGGTTGTGACCATGCGACGCGAGCAGCAGTTGGTGGAGACCTTCGTCGAGGTCGCCGACACCCTCGTCGACGACTTCGACCCGATCGACTTCCTGCACCGGATGACCAAGCGCTGCGTCCAGCTGCTCGACATCGACGCCGCGGGCCTGCTGCTGGCCGACCAGCACGGCGCGCTGAGCCTGATGGCCTCCTCCTCGGAGCAGGCCCGGCTGGTGGAGCTGTTCGCGCTGCAGCACGACGAGGGACCGTGCCTCGACTGCTACCGCAGCGGGGAGCCGGTGGCGCATCCCGACCTGGCCCAGCCGGACCCGCCGTGGCCGCGCTTCGTCGCCCTGGCGAGGGAGTCGGGGTTCCGCGGCGTCTACTCGCTGCCCATGCGCCTGCGGGCGGACATCATCGGAGTGCTCAGCCTGTTTCGGCTGACGCCCGGCCAGCTGTCCATCGAGGACCTGCGCGTCGCCCGGGCGATCGCCGACGTGGCCACGATCAGCCTGCTGTACCAGCGGGTCAGCCGCGAGCGGCTGGTGCTGGTCGAGCAGCTGCAGACAGCGCTGAACAGCCGGATCGCCATCGAGCAGGCCAAGGGCGTGCTCGCCGAGCGACTGGGCCTGGACATGGACGGGGCGTTCGCGCTGCTGCGCGACCACGCCCGCCGCGCCGGCCGGCTGCTGTCCGCGGTCGCCGCAGACGTGATCGCCGGGCGGTTGACGCCGACCGTCCCGCCGGAGGAACCACGCCGCGGCTCCGGGGGCGATCCGCGGTCCTGCTGAATCGGACCTTCCGCTCCGGCGGTCGCATGCCCTAACATAGCGCCTGCACAGTGACACTCGGCGTGATTGTTCGCCCGTCCCGGGTGGCCCGTCCCGGCGCCGCCGCCGGTGGCCCGCCGCGAGGCGCGAACACGTCCCTGAGTATTCCGTGCCCGTCCCGGACCCGGCGGCAACCGAGCAGTCCTGCACGCCTGGGGTAGCGCCGATGAACGATTCCCACCCGGCTCTCCGAAGGCTGCGGGTGCACCATGCCCGACCCACCGCGCGGGGTGGGCCGTCCGCGCCGGCCGTCAGCGACGGTGGCCGGCGGCGGCCCGGCGGCGTGCCGAATGGTCCTTACCGGTACGCACGGACCCGCGCCCAGGTGGCCCCGCCGCGCTGAGGGGAGCAGCGGATCGGTGGGGCCCCAGGCCGCCGTGGCCCGGGGAGCACTCCGGGGTCGTCCCCGGGCCACGGTTGGCCCCGCTCGCCGCCCGGGCCGGGCGGCGCCGCGCGAGACGGAAGGCCACTCATGATCAAGGTGTTCGTCGCGCATGCCCACGAGGTCATCCGGTGGGGGGTCACCGAGCGGCTCAACGCCGAGTCGGACATCGCCGTCGTCGGCGCCGGCGACCCCGCCGATCCGGCGGCGGTCCGCGCCGCCGGCGCCGACGTGCTCGTGACCGACGTGCGCCTGACCCAGGTCGACGCCATTCTCGCCTGCCGGCGGGTGCGGGCCGCGGACCCCGCGGTACGGATCGTGCTCTCCACCGCCTACGCCGACCGGGAGGCCGTCCTCACCTCGGCCCTGGTGGGCGCCGCCGGCTACGCCCTCACGCAGATCCGGGGACACGCGTTGGTCGGGGCGGTGCGGGTGGTCGCCGCCGGCGGCACGCTGCTGGACCCGCGGAGCGCCGCCCACGTCCTGCACCGCCTGCGCCGCAGCCCCCGGCCGCCGGCGCTCACCGAGGCCGAGCAGGAGCTGCTGCACCTGGCTGCCCTGGGGCTGGTGGACGCGCAGCTGGCCCGGCGCGTCCACCGCCCCGAGGCCGAGATCCGCGCGGCGCTGCGCGTCCTCGCCGGCAAGCTCGCCGCCCAGTGCCGCCCGACGCCGTCGGGCGGCCGGGTCGCCCGTCGCGTGCCCGGCCGCCCCGCGGGCGACCTGCCGGAGCCGGGTGCCCGCGGAGCCGGCCCCGTGTCGGGGCCGGCGGCGCGCGGCCGGGCACCGCCTCGGCGGAGGTCAGCGCACGCTGCTCAGCGGGCGCAGGTACGACGGGTCGCTGAGGATCTTTTCGATCTGCGCGGCGAACCACTTATCCTTCTCGGGGATGGTCGCCTGACGCTTGATGATCTCGTCGATGTTGCTCTGGTCGACCAGCAGGCCGGGCGTGTAGAGCCAGCCCTCGGGCAGCGGGTCGCCGTTCTTGGCGTGCTGGGCCTGGAGCTGGCCCGCCAGCGCGCCCTTGACGTAGTGTTCCGGTGACATCAGTACCAGGTGCCCCTCCTTGACCAGCTGCAGGCTCTTGGGATCGAGGTCGAAGGCCCCGGCCAGCCACTTGCCGCCGGTCTCCCGGCGGATCTCGCCCAGGGTGTAGCCGTCACCCTCGCCGGTGCCCAGGAACGCCAGCGCGTTCGGGTTGGCCTTGACCAGCGCCGACCAGGCCACCTTCGTCGCCTGGATGTCCTGCTTGGTGTCGAACGGCCCGGTCACCCGCACGCCGGGCAGCTTCTCCTTGAACCGGTCGCGCATGCCGTTGGCCCGCTGGTCCAGCACCGGCACGCCCGGAGAGGCCGTGCCCATCACCACCCGGCCGGTGGCGTTCGCCGGCAGCTTGCTGATCACCGCGTCGGCGAGCTGCTGGCCCATCTCGTAGTTGTCGTTGCCGATGAACAGCTTGACGTTGCTCGACGGAGGCGGTGGGTTGTCCACCGCGATGAGCGGGATGCCGTTGCTGGCCGCCTCGGCGAGCGGGGCGGCGAACAGCTCGGGCGAGAGGGTGAAGACGGAGATCCCGTCGGTGGTCTCCTGCTTCATCTCCTGGAACATCTGCAGCTGGGCTGGCCCGTCCACGATCGGCGGAGCCACCACCTCCTGTTCCACCCCGCCGACCTTGGCTACGCCGCTCTCGAAACCCTCCGCCATTTCGACAGCGAACCGCAGCTCGGAGTTGGCGTTGACGAAGCCCACCTTGGGCGGGGTGCCGTCGTCGGCCGCCCGCTTGCCGTCGTCTGAGCAGGCGGCCAGTCCGGTGGCCAGCGCGGCGGCGAGTCCGGCCGCCAGCAGGCGGGCGGCGCGACGCGTGCCTGAGTGCATGGTGATACCTCCGTGGTCACGGTTGCGGGAATCCCCGCTGGGCCTATCGTGCGACCCGCGGGGCCCCTTTCGTGGGCAAACCGTCTCAACCGGGCCACCGGATGGCCGATCAGCACCTCGACCACACTCGTGCGCCGGCCACCCGGGCCGCGCCAGACGGCAAGAGGGGGTGGCCGCGTGCCGCGGATCAACCTACGCAAGATCGGTGCCCGGGCGGCGGTCGGCGGGCTGACCCTCGGCCTGGCGGCGCTCGCGGGCCTGGCGCTGTGGAGCACGGACAGCACCGCCCAGACCACCGCCTGGCTGCGCGAGCACGACGCGGTCAGCGACCGCTGGGGTCGCACCCTGGAGGCGATCAGCGTGGAGAGCGAGGCGCTGACCGACTTCCTCATGGCCTCCGACGAGATCGGGCGCAGCCCGCTGAAGTCGGCGCTGCGGTCGGCGGAGGAGCACCTGAGCTGGCTGGAGGCGCACGGCGACCCCACGGACGAGGCGCAGGCCCGGTCGGTGCACGACAGCTACCGCTCCTACACCGAGAGCCTCTCGTACGTGATCGAGCTGACCGACGCGGGCGCCGGCGAGGACGAGGTGGCGGCCGAGGTCCAGCAGGCTGGCCTGGGCGCGGCCTCGCTGCGCAAGCTCGCCATGTTCAACCAGTCCCGCAAGCGGCTGGAGCGCAACGCCTACCTGGAGCAGGTCGACATCCGCAACCAGCGCGCCGAGGTGGCGGCCAAGGTGATCGGCGGCGTGGACTTCCTGCTGCTGATGATGTGCGGCGCCGTGCTGCTGGGCTACCAGCGACGGATCGAGCGCCAGGCCGGCGAGAGCCGCCACCAGGCCCTGCACGACGGCCTGACCGGGGTGGCCAACCGGGTGCTGCTCAACGACCGGATCGAGCAGGCCCTGCGCGCTGGACACCGGCACGGCGAGGCGGTGGGCCTGCTGCTGCTCGACCTCAACCGGTTCAAGGAGATCAACGACACCCTCGGCCACCACAAGGGCGACATCCTGCTCCAGCACGTCGCCGCGCGGCTCAGCGGCGCGGTGCGCGACTACGACACGGTGGCGCGGCTGGGCGGCGACGAGTTCGCGGTGCTGCTGCCCCGGGTGGGCTCCGCCGAGCACGCGATGGAGGTGGCCCACCGGGTGCTGAACGCCCTGCAGTGCCCGGCCGACCTGGACGGCATCGTGGTGGACGTCAGCGGCAGCATCGGCCTGGCGGTCTACCCGACGCACTCGGTCAACGCCGAGACGCTGCTCCAGCACGCCGACGTGGCGATGTACGTGGCCAAGCGGGGCCACCTGGGCGTGGCGATGTACGACCCGGCGGCCGACCACCACAGCGTGGAGCAGCTGGGCCTGATCGGCGAGCTGCGCCGCGCCATCGACGAGGGCGAGCTGGTGCTGCACTTCCAGCCCAAGCTCGACGTGCGTACGGGCGTCGTGTGCGGTGCGGAGGCGCTGGTCCGGTGGCAGCACCCCACGCGGGGGCTGGTACCGCCGAACGACTTCATCCCGAAGGCGGAGCAGAGCGACCTGATCCACCCGCTGACCGAGTACGTGATGCACGCGGCCCTGCGCCAGCACCGGGAGTGGCTGGCCGACGGGATGCGGGTGCCGGTCGCGGTCAACATCGCCACCCGCTGCCTGCTGGACCCGGACTTCCCGGCCCGGGTGCGCGACCTGCTGGCCGAGCACGAGGTGTCCGCCGACCAGCTCACCCTGGAGATCACCGAGAGCGCGCTGATCGCCGACCCGGTCGCCGGCGCGGCCGTGCTGGGCCGGCTGCGCGACCTCGGGGTCCGGCTGTCGATCGACGACTTCGGCACCGGCTACTCCTCCATGGCGTACCTGCAGAGCATGCCGCTGCACGAGATCAAGATCGACCGGCGGTTCGTCGCGTCGCTGGCCACCTCCAGCGGGGACGAGGCCATCGTCCGGGCGATCCTCGACCTGGCGCGGGGGCTGGACCTCGAGGTCGTCGCCGAAGGGGTCGAGGACGAGGACACCCGGGCGTCGCTGGCGGCCATCGGCTGCGAGCTGGCCCAGGGCTACCACTTCTGCCGCCCGGCACCGGCCGCCGACCTGACCGGCTGGCTGGCGCAGCACCGGTGCGCACCCGACCGCAGCTACGAGGAGGCCGAGCCCGCCATCGCCTGAGCGCCACCCGGGCGCACCCGGCCACCCGGGTGCGCCCGGGTGGTGGCGGCGCTCCGCCACCGGGCGGCGGCACGGCCGGAGGCCGGTACCGGTGGTGGCCCACCCTGCGGAGGGTCGGCCACCGCCGGCCCGCGCGGGTCTCACCCGCGCCGCCGCCGGCGCTGCGCGGCCGCCCCCGAGCCGCCGGTGCCCGAGAACACCAACATGATCCCGATCATGAACCCGAGGTCGTACCAGTTGCCGTTGTTGTGCACCTCGTAGAGACCCACGCTGTCGGTGAACAGCGAGATCACGAATGTGACCGGGCTGATGAGCCCGTGCCAGAGGCCGGGCCAGAATCCCGCGAGTTCGGCGGTGCCCCGCCCGGCCGCGTCGTTCGGACCGGCGGCGCACGCGGTCAGCGCCAGCGCGACCGCCGCGACCCCGGCCGCCCGGATCGCTGTCGAGGGCCTCATCCCGACCACCTCCGCCTCCAGCGAAGCGCACCCGGCGCCGCCGGGGCAGTGGCCAAGGTCCCGAGTCGGGGGCCCGCAGGGGATACCCTCACGCCAGGCCGGTCCGGCGGACGCGGGGCCCGCACCGCACCGGCCCCCTCGACACCCCAACCTCCGGGAGACACGACACGGTGACCAGACGCTTCGCGGAGCTCGACTGGCGTGACACCCCGCTCGGCGCGATCAGCCTCCGACGGCGGCTCGACCCGGCGCTGAAGGTGGACGTGTACGAGGTGAAGCTGGGCGACGAGTTCCTCATGTCCAGCCTGTTCACGGTGGCCGAGCAGGAGCTGGCGCGGCTGGCCCTGGCGGCCCTGCCCGCGTCCACCCGGCCCGATGTGGTGGTGGGCGGGCTGGGGCTCGGCTTCACCGCGCGGGCCGCGCTGGCGGACCCGCGCGTGCGCTCCGTGACCGTGGTCGAGGCGCTGGAGCCGGTGATCGACTGGCACCGGCGCGGCCTGCTGCCCTGGGCGGGGGAGCTGACCGGCGATCCGCGCGGCCGGCTGGTGCACGGCGACTTCTTCGCCCTGGCCCGCGCCGGTGACGGGCCGGACCCCGACGCGCCGGGTCGCCGCTGCCACGCTGTGCTGTTGGACATCGACCACTCGCCCCGCCAGGTGCTGCACTCCAGCCACGCCGACTTCTACACGTCGGCCGGGCTGCGCGGGCTGGCCGCCTGGCTGCACCCGGGCGGGGTGTTCGCGCTGTGGTCCAACGACCCGCCCGACGAGGCGTTCACCGCCCTCCTGCGGCAGGTGTTCGCCTCGGCGGACGCGCACGTGGTGCGCTTCCCCAACCCGGTGCGCGGCGGCGAGTCGGCCAACACGGTGTATCTGGCGACGAGCCGACCATCGTCAACCGCGGGTTGACCCGGGCGCCGTCGTCAACCTAGAGTTGACGCATGACCGAGCCTGTGCCGCTGCCGGCGACCATCCGCCTCGACGACCTCATCAACTCGATCAAGAAGGTCCACTCCGACGCCCTGGAGCAGCTCGCCAGCGCGGTCGTCGTCGCCGACCACCTCGGGGACCTGGCCGACCACCTGATCGGGCACTTCGTGGACCAGGCCCGGCGCTCCGGCGCCTCGTGGACCGAGATCGGCCGCAGCATGGGGGTGACCAAGCAGGCGGCGCAGAAGCGGTTCGTGCCCAAGGGCGCCGAGGGCAGGTCGGAGCTGGACCCCAACCAGGGGTTCAGCCGGTTCACCGTCCGGGCCCGCAACGCGGTGGTGGCGGCGCAGGAGGAGGCGCGCGCCGCGGGCAACACCGAGATCCTGCCCGCGCACCTGGTGCTCGGGCTGCTGCACGAGCCGGAGGCGCTCGCCGCCCGGGCGCTGGCCGCACAGGGCGTCTCCGCGGACGCCGTCCGGCAGGCCGCCGCCGCGGCGCTGCCCCCGGCGGTGGCCGAGGTGCCCGCGCTGATCCCGTACGCGTCGGCGGCGAAGAAGGCGCTCGAGCTGACCTTCCGCCATGCGCTGCGGATGGGCCACAACTACGTCGGTACCGAACACCTCCTGCTCGCCCTGCTGGAGTTGGAGGACGGCGACGGCGTGCTCGCCGGACTCGGCGTCGACACGGCGGCCGCGGAGGAGTTCCTCGGCACCGCGCTGGCCGCCGCCCGGCACCGCTGAGCGTGACGCCCGGCGGCGGCCGACCGCGGTGGGCGTCCTCCCGGCGCGTGGGCCGGCGCGGGCGGGCGTGGCCCTCGGTCGACGCGCTCGCGGCGTCCGGCGGTTGAGGCGTCTCCCGCGCTGAACTAGCGTCGGTTCCCCGGACCGCCGGCGCGGTCACCCGGCGCGCCGGGCGACCGCGCCGGCGCGGCTTCCTGCCGCCGCGCTCGCCGCGGGTGCGGTTCGCCACGGCACCTGCTGCGGGAGTCCTGTTGAGCGACGGCTGGTCGACCACCGACGACCTTGACGAGCGGTTCGCCCGCTACGCGGCGGGCCGGGACCCGCGCGACGGCGGTGCGGATCCGCCCCGCGGCGCGGGACCGCGCCGCCGCCCGCGGCACGCCGACCACACGCTGGGCGCCGACCCGGCCGGTGACCCGTGGCACCCCGGTGACCCGCGGCACCCCGGCGCCCACGGGCGCCACCACGACCCCGGGCACCGCGACGACCGCGGGCACCGCCAGGGGCACCACCACGGCCACCGGCACCACCACGACCACGGCGACCATCCGAGCCCGCCCGCGCCGCGGTCGACGGTCCGGCTGCTCGTCGCCGTGCTGGTACCCATCGCGCTGGCCACCGTCGCCGCCCTGGTGTGGCTCTGGCCCGGCGAGGTCACCGCGGACCGGCAGGACCCGGCGGGCACCCCGCAGCGCCTCGCCGGCGAGGTCGTCGCCGTCGTCGACCGGGCCTGCCCGCGGCCGCCGGAGGGCGAGCCACCCGGCGCACCCCCCGGGCCCACCCGGTGCGGCACCGTGACGGTCCGCCTCGCCGAGGGCCCGGAGCGCGGCGCGCAGGTGGAGACGGACCTGCCCAGCGGGCCCGGCGCGCCCACGGTGCGGGCCGGCGAACGGGTGGTGCTGCTGCACCTGCCCGACGCGCTCGGCGACAGGCCGTACCAGATCGTCGACCACCAGCGGGCGGCGCCGCTGGCCGCGGTGGTGCTGGCCTTCGCCCTGGCGGTGGTGGCCTTCGGCCGGTGGCGCGGGGTGCGGGCGCTCGCCGGCCTCGGGATCACCTTCTCCGTGCTGCTGCTGTTCGTCGTGCCGGCGATCCTCGACGGGCGGCCGCCGCTGCTCGTGGCCGTCGTGGGCTCCGGCGCCATCATGCTGTCGGTGCTGTTCCTCACCCACGGCTTCCGCGTGACGACCGCGATGGCGGTGCTCGGCACGCTGGCCAGCCTGACGCTGACCGGGCTGCTGTCCGCCGCGGCCACCTGGCTGACCCGGCTCACCGGGGTGGCCAGCGAGGAGGCGGCGTTCGTCACGATGTTCCACCAGGACGTCAACATGCAGGGGCTGCTGCTCGCGGGCATCCTCATCGGGTCGCTGGGCGTGCTCGACGACGTCTGTGTGACCCAGGCCGCCGCGGTGACCGAGCTGGGCGCGGCGAATCCCGGGCTCGGCGTCCGGCGGATCTACCGCGCCGCGACCCGGATCGGCCGGGCGCACATCGCCTCGGTGATCAACACGATCATCCTGGCCTACGCCGGCGCGTCGCTGCCCGTGCTGATCCTCCTGACCACCGGCGGACAGCCGCTCGGTGAGCTGCTGGCCAGCCAGTTCCTGGCCGAGGAGATCGTGCGCAGCGCCGTGGGCACGATCGGGTTGATCTCCGCGGTGCCGATCACCACGGCCCTGGCCGCGCTCGCCCTCCGGCGCGGGGCCCGGCAGCGCCCTCGGCCCGCCGGCGGGCCGAGCGCCGGGGCCCCGTAGTCCGGGACCGCCCGGCGCGGGACCGCTCAGCCCGGGTGCAGGGTGGCCGCGTGGTCGGGCACGTACCTGACGGTCTCCGGGGCGGGGCGCCGATATGCGCCCGGCGGCGGCCGCGCGGGCAGCCGCAGCGGCGCCGGCTCGACCTGCCGGTACGGCACCGTCGAGAGCAGATGCGCGATCATGTTGATCCGGGCCCGGCGCTTGTCGTCGCTCGGCACGCCGTGCCAGGGCGTGTCCGGCAGATCCGTGCGGGCGAACATCTCGTCCTTGGCCCGGGAGTAGTCCTCCCATCGGGAGATCGACTCCAGATCCATCGGGGACAGCTTCCAACGCCGCATCGGGTCGTCGAGCCGGGACCGGAAGCGGCGCTGCTGCTCGGCGTCGCTCACCGAGAACCAGTACTTGCGCAGCATGATCCCGTCCTCGACGAGCAGGCGCTCGAACACCGGGCACTGGCGGAGGAACCGCTGGTACTCCTGCTCGGTGCAGAACCCCATCACCCGCTCGACCCCGGCCCGGTTGTACCAGCTGCGGTCGAACAGCACGATCTCCCCAGCGGCCGGCAACTCGGCGACATAGCGCTGGAAGTACCACTGTGAGCGCTGCCGCTCGGTGGGCGCC
The DNA here is from genome assembly GCA_035553735.1 of Pilimelia sp. Classification (GTDB taxonomy): domain Bacteria; phylum Actinomycetota; class Actinomycetes; order Mycobacteriales; family Micromonosporaceae; genus DATMJT01. The sequence continues at coordinate 528 of DATMJT010000488.1, read as the reverse complement.
GGCAGGGCGACGATGCGGGCGACCCGGGGGTTGAGGTACTCGGCGACCCGTTTGATCGCGCTGCCCTTGCCGGCGGCGTCGCGGCCCTCGAAGACCACCACCAGGCGCGCGCCCTGGTCCCGGATCCACTCCTGGAGGGTGACGAGCTCGGCCTGGAGCCGCAGCAGTTCCGCCCGGTACACCCGGCGGGGCAGGCGGGGCGGCACCGGCGGTTCGGCGTCGTCCGGGCCGGTTCGGTCGGCGGGCGCCGGCCGCGGCCCGTCGGGCGGCGCCGGCCGCGGCCCGTCGGGCGGGGCTGGCTGCGGCGCGTCGGCGGGCACCGGCTCCCGCCCCGCGGTGTCGGGCCCGCGGGGACCGCGCGGCTGCTCCGTCATGCTGGCACGCTCCTCCCGCCGCCACCGCCTCCATCATGACCCGCGCACCGGTGCCGGACCCGCCGATCGGCGCACGCGTCGGCGCCGCGCCCCGCCGACGGTCGCCCCTGCCCACCGGTCTCGAGCCGGCCGAGCCCCGTACGCACCGGACCAA
>DATMJT010000487.1:0-3183 GCA_035553735.1 Pilimelia sp. | reverse complement strand
ACCCTGCACGTCTCGACGTGGCCCGGCTCCGCCCGGCTCACCCGAGACATCACCAGGTTCGTCGCGCTGGAGGGCCGGGTCTTCTCGCTCGCGGTTGGCGCGCTGATCGACTATCGGGACGTGCCGGCCGGTTTCCCGCTGCGGGACGAGTTGCTGGCCCTGGACCGGCCGTCCGGCTACGACGGCGGCTCGGCGATCGCGGCGCCGGACGGTCGCTGGCTGGTGGAGCCGGTGGTGGATGAGGAGCGGCTGATCGTCGCGGACATCGATCCGGCCGAGGTCTCACGGGAGCGGCAGACTTTCGACCCCGCCGGGCACTACGCGCGCCCCGACGTGTTCGAGGTGCGGGTGCACCGCCGGCGCCTGGACGCGGCGGCGTTGGATTGACCACCCGCGTGAATCGTGGTACTCACTGCAGCCAAATGGCGTGACTCATCTCTCACAATGCCGAAGTACGATTTGATGAATAAACCGTTTCTGATGCTTGCCATGCCGCAAGCGGCGCATTCAATAGGCGGGCTATCCAAGCAATTTACTTGGATCATCCAAATTTTGTCCTGCTATCCTCTGCCGCATGGCAGCAGCCCCCGGCATCCCCGATGAGCAGGTCATTCACTACCTGCTCGACCGGGTGTCGGTACTGTGTGAGCGCACCCGGACGGCGATGACCAGCACCCTGCGTGACCTGAGGCTCACCCCGGCGACGGCCAACCTGCTGTGGTTGCTCGCCGAGGACGGGACTCCCCCCTCCATGAGCGAACTCGCCGCCGCCCTCGGCTGCGACCCCTCCACGGTGACCTTCACCGTGACGCGGCTGGAGACCCTCGGACTGGTGCTGCGGGAGGCCAGCCCGCACGACCGACGGGCCAAGGTCGTCGCGCTCACCGCCGACGGGATGCAGGTCCGGCGCAAGCTGGTCGACGCCGTGGCCGTACGCTCGCCGCTGACCCGGCTCACCCCGGCGGAGCAGCGCCAGCTGTGCCGGCTGATCGACAAGGCCACCCGATAGCCGGTTGACCGGCCCCACCCGACGGGCGACCCGTGCGGGGAGAGAGACCCGCGGGCGCGCGGCCGCGCCGCCGTCCGCGGTCGGGCACGGCGGCGCGGTTCACGAGGAACCGGCGGACGGCGCGACGTACAGCCACGGCGTGGGCCGGCGGCGCAGCCGCAGGCGCTGGCCGGCGCGGCGCAGCCGCCACACCAGCAGCCCACCGGCGGTGAGCAGCGTGATCAGGCCGCCGATCCAGATCGCGGCCCCGGCCCCGTGGGTCTGCGCGACCCAGCCGACCACCGGCGCGGCGATCGGGTTGGTGCCCAGGAAGACCAGCACCCACAGCGACATGACCCGGCCGCGGTAGGCCGGTTCCACGCCCAGTTGGAGCCGCTGGTTGGCGGCCTGGGCGAACAGGATCAGGAAGTAGCCGGTCGGCACCAGCAGCAGGGCGACCAGCCAGTACGTCGTGGTCAGGCCGACCAGCGTGGCGAACGCCCCGGCCCCGATCGCGGCACCCAGCACCACGAACACCGAGGGGCGGCTGCGGCGCGTCCCGCTGGCCAGCGCCCCGCCCAGCGACCCCACGGCCAGCGCGGTGGTGAACAGGCCGAATGACGCCGCACCCGTCTGGAAGACGGTCTTGGCCAACGCGGCCAGGGTGAGCTGGAAGTTGAACAGCACCGCGCCGGCCACGGCCATCAGGCCGATCGGCAGCAGCAGGTCCGGGCGGCCCCGCACGTACCGCAGGCCGTCGGTGATCCGCGCGGCGTCACGCTCCGGCCGCGGCGGCAACGCGGCCCGGTGCAGCTCCGCCCCGCGGATGCGGACCAGGCTGACGAGCGCCGCCAGCGCGAGCACGGCACACATCGCGAAGACCGGCCCGACGTCCAGGGCGGCGATCGCCACGCCGGCCACGGCCGGGCCGACGATCCGCGCGGTGTTGAAGGTGGCGGCCGACAGGGCGAGCGCGTTGGGCAGCAGGGTGGTGCCGACCAGCTCCGAGACGAACGCCTGCCGGGCCGGTGTCTCCACGGCGTTGGCCACGCCCATGGCGGCCGCGTAGACGAAGACGTGCCACAGCCTGGTCGCGCCGGCCAGGGTCAGCACGCTGACGGCGAGCGTGAGCACGAAGTACGCGGCGTTGGCGGCGAACAGCAGGACCCGCTTGTCGTACCGGTCGGCCAGCCGGCCCGACAGCAGCGTGAGCAGCAGCACCGGGGTGAACTGGCAGGCCAGCACGATGCCGAGCGCGATCGCCGAGTCGCCGGAGAGCTCCAGCACCAACCAGTCCTGGGCGATGTACATCATCCACACGCCGAGCAGCTTGGCCAGGTGCCCGGCCGCGAAGATCCGGTAGTTGCGGACGCCGAGGGACTGGAACGTGGTGGTCAGGCGGGTCCGCACGGTGTGTGCTCCTCCTCGTCGGCTCCGGCGCGCGCCCTGTGCGGCGCACGCGCGCGACGGGCGGACGCGGTCGGCCGGCGGCCGTCAGTCGCGGGCGAGCCGCTGGAGGATCTCCGCCGCCCGGTGCAGGGCCCGCTGGTCCTCGGCCGGCAGGTCCGCCAGGCGTCGGGCCAGCCACTCGTCCCGGACGCGCGCGAACTGCGCGTACACCGCCCGCCCCGCCTCGGTGGCGGACAGGAGCACCTGTCGCCCGTCGCTCGGGTGCGGGGTCCGGCGCACCAGACCGCGCTCCTCCAACCGGGCGATGATCCTGGTCATCGTCGGCGGCTGGACCCGCTCGGTGTCCGCCAGGTCCCGGGGCGTCAGCGCACCGGCCAGCTCCAGGCTGGTCAGCGCGCTGAGTTGCGCGATCGTCAGATCGCCGACCGGACGCGCCTGACGGACCCGCCGATTGAGCCGGGTGATCGCGTCACGCAACAGGATGGCCAGCTCGGCCGCGGGAGGGCGCTCCACGATCACCGTCCGCTCCGTCACCTGGTTAGCCTAACTAATGAGCATGGCTAACGACCAACGAATATGAGCACGGTCACCGCCACGCTAGCCGCCGCCGCCCGGCCCGGTCGACGCCTGCCGCCGGCTCCCCCGGGGGTCGTACGCTGAGCGCGTGACCAGCCCTCAGCCGCTGCACGCCACCGGCCCGGACCCGGCCGGTCGCCCCGGACCGGCCGCGACCGGCGGACCGGAGCCCGCCCCCGGCGGTCCCGGGTCCGCCCCCCGCGGCCGGG
>DATMJT010000486.1:0-11115 GCA_035553735.1 Pilimelia sp. | reverse complement strand
TCCCCAAGCCCTCCCGCCGGCCCCGGGCGCGCTGCCTAGCGTCCGGGGGAGGGCTTGGGGAGGCGTCATGGACACCATGCTGGGCGGCCGGTACGCGTTCGGGGAGCGGCTGGCGGCGGGGGCGATCGGCGCGGTGCACCGCGGCGTGGACACCCGCACGGACACGCCGGTGGCGATCAAGGTGCTGCGGCCCGAGGCGGCCGCCCAGCCGCAGCTGGTGGCCAGGTTTCTCGCCGAGGCCGAGATTCTCGCCGAGCTGCGCCACCCGTGCCTCGTGCGCCCGTACGAGCTGGTCACCCACGGCGGCCGCCCGGCCCTGGTGATGGAGCTGGTCGACGGCGCGGACCTGCGCCGGCGGCTGCGCCGGGACGGCCCGGTGCCGCCCGCCGTGGCCGCGAACATCGTGGCGCAGGTCGCCGACGCGCTGGCCTACCTGCACGCCCGGGGCATCGTGCACGGCGATGTCAAGCCGGGCAACCTGCTGGTGCCGGCGGACGGCGGCCCCGTGCGCCTGGTCGACTTCGGGGTGGCCCGGCGGGTGGGCGGCCGCACCGACGGCGCGGTGCACGCCACCCCGGACTACGTCGCCCCGGAGGTGGTCGCCGGTGCCGACCCCGGCCCGGCCACCGACGTGTACGCCCTCGGCGTCGTGCTCTACGAGCTGCTCTGCGGGCGCAGCCCGTACCGGGGCGGGCCGCCCAGCCAGGTGCTGGCCCGGCACGGGCGGTGCGCCCCGGTGCCACCCCCGGGGCTGGCTCCGGTGGTGTGGCCGCTGATCGAGCAGAGCCAGGCTCCGGCGCCGGCGGACCGACCCACCGCCCGGACCCTGGCCGCCCGGCTCCGCGGGGTGGAGTCGGCGCTGGATGGGGCGCCGCCGCTGGCTCCCCTGCCGCCGGAGCAGGTGACCTGGTGGCCCCGGCCGGTCGGGGCCACCCGGGCGGTGGCGCCGGTGCGCCCGGTGGCGTGGGTTCCGCTGCGCGCCGCCCCGGTGTCACCGGCCGCCGCGGCCGTGAGCCGGATGGTGGCCGTTCCGGTCCCGCAGGCACCGGACGGCGCCGCGGTCGCGCCCGACACCGCGCCCGCCGGCCGGGCATCCGGCGCCGCCTACGCCGGCCGGGCGCCGCCAACCCCGGCCGGGCTGCGTGTCCGGGACGCGGTGACCGCCTGCCCGGCCGCCGGGTCGCGGCTCAGCTCGCGGCGTCCGCCCCGGCCGCCCGGTCCAGGTGCGGACCGGTCACCCGGGCCAGAAAGGGCTCCGGGTCGGCGGCCAGCGCGTCCAGGGCGAGCAGGGCCGCGCCGACCACCGGCGGGCGGCCCACGACGGTCACCGCCGCGGCCGGGGCGATCGCGGCGACTCCCTCGGTGATCGGCTGGTGCAGCAGCGGGTGCCGGGCGGTCAGCACGCCGCCGCCCAGCACCACGGTGAACTCGCGGTCCAGCAGCCGCAGCCGGCTGGCCGCCACCCGGACCATGGCCACGATCTCCGTGGCCTGCCGCCCGATCAGCCGCAGCGCCACCGGGTCCCCGCCCTCGGCGACGGTGAACAGCACGGCGGTCAGCTCGTCCAGCCGCTGGCGGGGCAGCTCGCCCAGGTGCAGCGCGATGCCCACGTCCTCGACCGTGGCGCGGCCGAAGTGCGCGGCCACCGCCGCCGACAACGCGGTGGCCGGTCCGCGCCCGTCCTCGCCGCGGGCCGCGTGCCACAGCGCCATCGCGGCCAGGTGGTGCCCGCCGCCCCAGTCACCGGTCAGCTGGCCCAGCGCGGGGAAGCGGGCGGTGCGGCCGTCCGGTGCCCGGCCGACGCAGTTGATGCCGGCGCCGCACACCACGCCGACCGCCGCCGGGTCGCGGGTGCCGGCCGCGAGCAGCGCGAAGGTGTCGTTGTCCACCCGGTGCGTGCGGGCCCAGCCCGCCGCGCCGACCGCGGCGGTCAGCTCGGCGACCTCGACCGGCAGGTCGGCGCCGGCCAGGTAGACCTCGGCCCGGTCGAGGACCGCGTCCGGGGCGAGCCCCGCCCGGGCCCGGGCCCGGGCCACCAGGTCCCCGAGCAGGGCCACCGCCCCGGCGGTGCCGAGCTGGTGCGGCGACGAGCCCGGCCCGCGGACGTGGGTGAGCAGCCCACCGTCCGCCGCGCCGAGCAGGACGTCTGTCTTGGAGTTCCCGCCGTCCACGGCCAGGAACAGCGGGGCGGTCGGGCCACCCGCCGGCTCCGCGGACGCCCCCGCCGGCCGGGAGGGGCTCACCGGGCCCACCCGAGGAAGTCGCCGTTCGCGGCCAGCAGCGCGTCGGTGAGCCGCTCGGCCAGCTCGTGCTGGCCGACCAGCGGGTGGGCCAGCAGCGCGCGGTACACCCGGTCCCGCCCCCCGTGCCGGGCGGCGGCGACGGCCAGCTCCTCGTACCCGGCGACGTGGCCGATGAGGCCGGACAGCTCGGGTCCGACGGGGGCCACCGGCCGCGGCGTCGCACCGTCGGCGGCCACCGTGCAGGTGACCTCGATGACCGCCTCGGCGGGCAGGAACGGCAGCGTGCCCCGGTTGCGGACGTTGACCGCGTGGGCGGCCCCGTCCCCGGTCAGCAGCGACGAGACCAGGCCCACCGCCGCCTCCGAGTAGTAGGCCCCGCCCCGCTTGGCCAGCAGCTCCGGCTTGCGGGTCAGCGTCGGGTCGGCGTACATGGCCAGCAGCTTCGACTCGATCTCGGCCACCGCCTGCCCGCGCGTGGGTGCCCCCCGCTCGGCGCGCACCACCTCGTCGTGGCAGTAGAAGTAGCGCAGGTAGTACGAGGGCACGGTGCCAGTCGAGGCCAGCACCGCCGGGGGCAGCTCGACCTCGGCGGCCAGCTCGGGCAGGGCGGCGGCCAGCAGCTCCGGGAGGCGGTCCACGCCGTCGACGTACGCGGCGCGCTCCCAGGTGAGGTGGTTGAGGCCCACGTGGTCCAACAGCACGGCGGACGGGTCGACGCCGAGCATCCGCGCGAACCGGCGCTGGAAGCCGATCGCCACGTTGCACAGCCCCACCGCCCGGTGGCCGGCGTCGAGCAGGGCCCGGGTGACGATCCCCACCGGGTTGGTGAAGTCCACGATCCAGGCGCCGGGCGCGGCCAGGCGGCGGGCGCGCTCCGCCACGTCCAGGACCACGGGCACGGTGCGCAGGGCCTTGGCCAGGCCGCCGGCGCCGGTGGTCTCCTGCCCGACGCAGCCGCACTCCAGCGGGAACGTCTCGTCGGAGATCCGGGCGGTCTGCCCGCCCACCCGCAGCTGGACGATCACCACGGAGGCGTCCCCCAGGCCGGCGTCCAGGTCGGCCGTCCAGGTCACCCGGCCGGTCGCCCCGTACCCCTCCATGATCCGCTGGGCGAACGGGCCGATCACCCCCAGCCGCTCGGCGGCGGGGTCCACCAGGCACAGCTCGGCCAGGTCGGGCAACAGCCGGGCGAAGCCGTCCACCAGCTCGGGGGTGTATGTGGACCCCCCGCCTACCACGGCGATCTTCATCTCGTCACCTCTGTCGTATCCGGGGTCGGTGTGGCGGCGCCGGCCGGCGCCGCCAGCTGCAGGGAGGTCGGGGGCGCACCGGGGCCGGGCTCGGCGCCGCCGGTCCGGCGCAGCCCGTCGACCAGGGCGCGCCGGACCGCCCGGCTGCCCGCCTCCACGGCCCCGGCCAGCACCGGGTCGTCGGGCACGCCGCTGGGGGTGATCCGCACCCGCCACGTGGTGCGGGCGCGCAGCGCCGCCGCGACCCGGTCCGCCAGCGCCCGCCCGCCGGCCCGTCCCACCTCGCCGGCCAGCACGATCAGGTACGGGTCCAGGATGGCCACCACCGCGGCCAGGCCGTACGCGATGCGACCGGCCAGCTCGTCCAGGAACGCCGCCGCGGCCGGCTGGGGCAGCGCCGCCACCGCCCCGGCGACGGCGCGCACCGGGTCCGGCGGCCGGGTTGCGGCGAGTGGGCCGACGCCGGGCCGCGGCGCCGGGTCCGGCCCGGCCGGGCCCGGCGCCGCGGCGGCGACGCCGTACCGGGCGGCCAGGGCGCTCACCGCCGGGCCGCCCACCAGGTCCTGCAGTGTGGCGCGGGGCCCGTCGGGCCGGACCGGCAGGTAGCCGATCTCGCCCGCGCCGCCGTGCGCCCCGGGCAGCAGCCGGCCGCCGACGTCCACGGCCAGGCCGAGGCCCGCGCCGCACCAGAGCAGCACGAAGCTGTCCACCTGGCCCGCCGCGCCGCGCGAACGCTCCGCCACGGCGGCCAGATTGACGTCGTTCTCGACGTCGAGCGGGGTGCCCAGGCGCCGGGCCAGCTCGCCGACGAGCCCGGGGCGCCCCCAGCCGGGCACGTCGATGTGCCGGATGGTGTCGTCGCCGCGGTCGTAGGCGCCCGGCACCCCGAGCTGCACGTGCCGCACCGCGCCCGGGGGCACCTCGGCGCCGGCCCGCAGCGTCTGCACCAGCCCGGCGACGGCACCGGCCGGGCTCGCGCCGTCGGTGTCGGGATCCACCGCGGCCCGCGCGACGACCGTGCCGGTCAGGTCGCACAGGGCGCCGACCAGCAGCCCGGCCGGGCGGGCGGGGCGCAGGCACACCGCGGCGGCGTACCCGGCCCGGGGGGCCGGGGCGTAGATCTCCGCCTGCGGGCCGGGGCCCCCGCTCGTGTGGCCCACGACGCTGGCCAGCCCGGCCCGGGCGAGCCGGCGCAGGACGTCCGACGCGGTCGGCTTGGACAGCCCGGTGAGCGAGACCAGTTCGGCGCGGGTGAGGGGGCCGTGGTCCAGCAGGTGGGCGAGCGCCGCGCTGGTGTTCATGGCCCGCAGCAGGCGGGCCGAGCCGGCCCCGCGCCGCGGGGGATCGCCGGGCTCGGGACCGGCGGGTCGCTGCATGGGATCATGGTATCAGTTAGTTAAACTGACTAACAGTTGCGGAGCGTGCTTGCGGTGGGGCAATCTCCGTACCGGACAAACGGGATGAACAGGCACGGCGAGGCGATCTCAAGGACAAACAGCCGTCGATGTCATACCGTCCTTCGCGGACTGTCTGTCAAAGACAGTGCACAGTGGAGACCCTCCGAGGGAAAAAGTCCGAAATCCTGGACGCGACGAGCGCAAAGTGGCAGCGTAGAGCCATGCCGGATTCTGGAATCAATCCGACCGCAGCGGCGCTGCTCGGTCTGCTCCACGAAGGCCCGATGACGGGCGGCCAGCTCATGTCCGCGGCCGAGCGGCGGCTGGGTCCCTACTGGTCCATGACGCGGAGTCAGGTTTACCGAGAGTTGCCCGCCCTGGCCGATCTGGGTTATGTCAGGCTCGGCAAGCCGGGCCCGCGGTCGAGTCAGCCGTACGCGATCACCGCGGCCGGCAAGCGCGCCTTCAGCCGTTGGCTGGGCGAGCCGCCGGGCCGCGACGCCGTGCGCAACCCGATCGCCCTGCGGGTGGCCTTCGGGGAGCAGCACACCGCGGCGCAGCTGCGCCAACTGCACGCCGGGGCCAGCGAGTACCACACCCAGGCCCTGGCCAGCACGCGCGAGCAGGCCCGCGAGGCCCGCCGCGCCGGGGACGAGCACGGCGCCGCGGCGCTGGACTTCGCGGTGGCCTACCACAAGGCGGCGCTGTCCTGGCTCAAGTCGCTGTCCGTCGGCTGACCGGACACCCGCCGAGGCGGCGGCTGTCCGGCCGGTCCGGTCGCGGCGCCGCCGGGTCCGGCCGGTCCCGGAGCGGCGCGCGGCCGCACGCCCGGGTCGGGTGCGTCGACGGCGGCGCGGTCGGGCTGCCCGGTGGCCGCGGGCGCGGCGGCGTACGCTTAGGCGTTGTGACCGCTGCCGACTATGCCGACCAGCTCAAGGCCCTCGACGCCACGCTGCGCACCATCGAGGCCGTCTCGGACGTGGACCGGTTGCGGCGGGACAAGGCCGAGCTGGAGGCCGCCGCCTCTGCGCCGGACCTGTGGGACGACCAAGCGCGGGCGCAGGAGGTGACCTCGCGGCTGTCGTACGTCGGCGGCGAGATCACCAAGATCGAGGGGCTGCGGGCGCGGCTGGACGACGCGCACGTGCTGCTGGAGCTGGCCGAGGCGGAGTCCGACGCCGGCTCGCTGGCCGAGGTGGGCGGCGAGCTGACCGCCCTGCGCAAGGCGATCGAGGAGCTCGAGGTCCGCACGCTGCTGTCCGGGGAGTACGACGCCCGCGAGGCGCTGGTGGCCATCCGCGCCGGCGCCGGCGGGGTGGACGCCGCCGACTTCGCCGAGATGCTGCTGCGGATGTACCTGCGCTGGGCCGAGCGGCACGGCTACCCCACCGAGGTCTACGAGACCTCGTACGCCGAGGAGGCCGGGCTCAAGTCGGCCACCTTCGCGGTCAAGGCGCCGTACGCCTTCGGCACCCTGAGCGTGGAGTCGGGCACCCACCGGCTGGTCCGGATCAGCCCGTTCGACAACCAGGGCCGCCGGCAGACCAGCTTCGCCGGGGTCGAGGTGCTGCCCGTGGTGGAGCAGACCGACCACATCGAGATCCCCGACAACGACATCCGGGTGGATGTGTACCGCTCGTCCGGCCCCGGAGGGCAGAGCGTCAACACCACCGACTCCGCGGTGCGGATCACCCACCTGCCCACCGGCATCGTGGTCACCTGCCAGAACGAGAAGTCCCAGCTGCAGAACAAGGCCTCGGCCCTGCGGGTGCTCCAGGCCCGGCTGCTGGAGCGCAAGCGGCAGGAGGAGCAGGCCAAGATGGACGGCCTCAGGACCGACGCGGCGGGCTCCTGGGGCGACCAGATGCGCTCCTACGTGCTGCACCCGTACCAGATGGTCAAGGACCTGCGCACCGAGCACGAGACCGGCAACCCCTCGGCGGTGTTCGACGGGGAGCTCGACGGGTTCATCGAGGCCGGCATCCGCTGGCGCAAGCAGCGGCAGACCGCCCCCGAGCCGGCCTGACCCCGGCCCCCGACCGCGATCGGGTGCGGTGTGCGTGACGCCCAGTGACCGGCGTACCGGCCCTTCCTCGCGAACCGGACGCTCCGCCCCGGCCCGACTTGGCGCCGCCGTAACCCGGCGTAGACTCACTCCCCGTGATTCAGCTTGAGCATGTGACGAAGACGTATCCCAAGGCGTCGCGGCCATCGCTGGACGATGTGTCGGTCGGGATCGAAAAGGGGGAGTTCGTCTTCTTCATCGGTCCGTCCGGCTCGGGCAAGTCCACGATCATCAAGCTCCTGTTGCACGAGATCACCCCGAACCGGGGCAAGATCGTGGTCAACAACAAGGACGTCACCACCATGCGGTCGTGGCGCGTGCCCACCTTCCGGCGCTCGATCGGCTGCGTCTTCCAGGACTTCCGGCTGCTGCCCAACCGCACCGCCTACGAGAACGTCGCCTTCGCCCTTGAGGTGATCGGCAAGACCAAGGCGGTGGCCCGGCGGGTGGTGCCCGAGGTCCTGGAGCTGGTCGGCCTGGGCGGCAAGGAGCACCGCTACCCGCACGAACTCTCCGGCGGGGAGCAGCAGCGGGTGGCCGTGGCCCGGGCCTTTGTCAACCGTCCGCTGATCCTGCTGGCCGACGAGCCGACCGGCAACCTGGACCCGGACACCTCCATCGAGATCATGCGGCTGCTGGACCGGATCAACCGCACCGGCACGACGGTCGTGATGGTCACCCACGACTCCAACATCGTCAACCAGATGCGTCGCCGCGTCATCGAGATCGAGAGCGGCCGGATCGTCCGCGACCAACCGCGCGGCGTCTACGGCTGACCGCCCGAGTCCCGCACTGACCGTCGACCGAGAACACCGGTAGACCCGGAAGGAACCCCCGATGCGCGCAAAGTACGTCCTGTCCGAAGTACTGGTGGGGCTCTGGCGCAACGTGACGATGACCATCGCCATGATGATCACTATGGCGGTGTCGCTCTTCCTCATGGGCATGAGCTGGCTGCTGTACCAGCAGATCGAGCAGATGAAGGACTACTACTACGCCAAGATCGAGGTTTCGATCTTCCTGGACGAGAAGATCACCCCGGAGCAGCGGGAGAACCTCGGCGCGGCGCTGCGCTCGGACGAGCTGGTGGCCGGGGTCACCTACGAGTCCAAGGAGCAGGCGTACGAGAACTTCAAGACCCTGTACGCCGACACCCCGGACCTGGTCAAGGCCATCAAGGCCGACCAGCTGCCGGACTCCTTCCGGGTGAAGCTGAAGAACCCGGAGCAGTTCGAACAGATCTCGGTGAAGTACCGGGACTCCGAGGGCATCGACGAGATCGTGGACCAGCGCAAGCTGCTCGGCAAGATCTTCGACCTGCTCGGCGGCATTCAGAAGTTCGCACTGTTCGTCGCCGGCTTCATGGCGGTCGCCGCGCTGCTGCTCGTCGGCAACATGATCCAGGTCGCGGCGTACAGCAAACGGCGCGAGGTGGCGGTCATGAAGCTGGTGGGTGCCTCCAACTGGTTCATCCAGGCACCGTTCGTGCTGGAGGCCATCGCCGCCGGCGTGGTGGGGGCGATCGTCGCCTTCGGCGGCCTCCTCGGGCTGAAACTGCTCCTCCTGGACGGCTCGTTGAAGGCGCTGACGGACCTGCTCACCCCGCTGAGCTGGGGCGACATCTGGCTGACGCTGCCGTTGATGGCGGGCGTCGGCGCCCTGGTCAGCTCGCTGACCGCGTGGGTGACCCTGCGCTTCTACCTGCGGGTCTGACCGAGCGGCCGCGGCCGCTGCGTGTCGGGGCGGCGGCGCCGTTGTGTCCGATGGGGCTGGATTTGCTGGTTATCTCCCTTATGGCAGATGTGACTGACGTACGGTAATCCTCACGTGTGAGCTGGAGGATGCCCGTGGACGCTCATCGCCCTGCGGCCCGACGCACGGCCCGGCTGGCCATCGCCTCCACCCTCGTGGCGGCGTGCGCGGTCCCGCTTGCCGGCCCGCCCGCGGCGGCCGACCCGCGGACGGACAAGAAGCAGGCGGACGCGGAGGTGGCGCGCGCCGCGTCGGTCCTGGAGGGGGCCACCTCCCGGGCCCGGCAGGCCGCCCGCCAGCTCGCCACCGTGACCGCCGCGCTGCCCGGCGCCGAGCAGCGTGTGCTGGACGCCCGCAGCCAGGTCGTCGCCGCCACGGTGGCCGCCAACACCGCCCGCCGCGAGGCCGAGCGGGCGCGCGCCGAGGCGGCCGCCGCCCGCGCCGGCTACCGGGCGGCCGTGCGGGCCGTCGAGGCGGGCCGGGACCGGGTGGCCAGCTTCGTCGCCGCCAGCTACAAGGGCGGCGACCTGGTCAGCCTCAACGTGCTGATGGCGGCGCGCAGCCCGCAGGAGCTGATCCGCCGGTCCGGCTACGTGGACCGGATCCTGGCCAGCGAGCGGGCCGCGGTGGCCGATCTGGCGGTGGCCCGCCGGACCGCCCGGCAGGTGGAGAACGAGGCGGAGGTCAAGCGCCGCCGCGCCGCCGAGGCCGACGCCCGGGCGGCGGCGGCCCTTGCCGCCGCGCGGGCCGCCGAGGGCAGCGCCGAGACCGCCGCCGCCGAGCTGCGGACCCTGGCGGCGCAGCGCCGCGGCGCCCTGGCCGTGGCCCGCCAGGAGCGGGCGGCGAGCCTGGCCCGCTACCAGCGGGCCAGGCGGGAGGCCGCCCGGGTCGCGGCCGAGCTGCGCGCCTGGGAGGCGCGCCAGCGCGGCGGGGGTGGTCCGTCGCTGCGGCCGGGGGCCCGCTTCGTCATGCCGGTACGCGGCTGGAAGTCCAGCGACTTCGGCTGGCGGTTCGACCCGTTCTTCCACGTGTGGCAGCTGCACGCCGGCGTCGACCTGGCCGCGTCGGGCGGACAACCGATCTTCGCGGGCGCCGACGGCCGGGTGATCCGTGCCGGCTGGAACGGGGGCTACGGCAACCTGACCTGCATCAGCCACGGCCGCTCCCAGGGTGGCTGGCTGACCACCTGCTACGCCCACCAGTCCACGATCTCGGTCAACGCCGGCCAGTTCGTCCGCCGGGGCCAGGTGATCGGCCGGGTCGGCACCACCGGCGCCTCCACCGGTAACCACCTGCACTTCGAGGTGCGCCTCAACGGCGACCCCGTGCAGCCGCTGGACTGGCTGCCCTCCTGTCTGTGCTGAGCCGGTCTGTGCTGAGCCGGCCAGGGCTGAGCTGGCCAGGGCTGAGCTGGCCAGGGCGGCGGCCTGCTGGCCGACCTGCTCGGTGAGGCGCGTCGGGCGCCGTCGGGGTGCCGGCGGCCGCGGCGGTCGCCCGCCGCGGTGGCGTTCGGTAGCATCGCGCCAGTTGTCTGGGGTGAAGGTGGGGAGCGGATGCCGCGCGAGAAGGGCCGCAAGGTCGTCGCCTCCAACCGCCGGGCCCATCACGACTACGCCGTCCTCGACACCTACGAGGCCGGTCTCGCCCTGACCGGCACCGAGGTGAAGTCGCTGCGCGCCGGGCGAGCCTCGCTGGTCGACGCGTTCGCCCAGGAGAGAAACGGCGAGCTGTTCCTCTACGGCGCGCACATCCCCGAGTACGCCCAGGGCACCTGGACCAACCACGAGCCGCGCCGCACCCGCAAGTTGCTGCTCAAGCGGCAGGAGATCGTCCGGTTGATCGGCAAGATCCGCGAGGGGGGCCTCACCCTGGTCCCGCTCCAGCTGTACTTCTCCGACGGCTGGGCCAAGGTGGAGCTGGCGCTGGCCAAGGGCAAGAAGGCGTACGACAAGCGTCAGGATTTGGCCAAGCGGGACGCGCAGCGGGAGATCACCCGGGCCGTCGGGCGCCGGGCGAAGGGCATGGACTGACGGGTGCCGGCCCTGACCCTGGACACCGAGCTGGCGCACCCGCCGGCCCGGGTCTGGCGGGCCCTCACCGACCGGCGGCTGCTCGCCGAGTGGTTCATGTCCACGGACCTGGAGCCGGACCGCAGCCGGCGGTTCCGGCTCTTCCCAGGGCCGGACTGGGGGCTGCCCGGCCCGCTGGAGGGTGAGCTGGTCGACCTGTCGCCCCCGCACCGGATGGTCGTGCTGCTGCGCGGCGAGGCCGTGCACGCCCGGCTCACGTTCGAGCTGCTGCCGCGGCCCGGGGACCGGTGCCGGTTGCGGCTGGTCCACACCGCCCCGCTGGGCCTGACCGGCAGCCTGTGGCGGCGCAACCTGGCCCGCGCCTACCGCGAACGGCTC
>DATMJT010000485.1:0-8485 GCA_035553735.1 Pilimelia sp. | reverse complement strand
ACTCCAGGTCATCGTCGGCGCGGCGATCATCCTTGACGGCCGGGTGCTCGCATGTGCCCGGTCCGCTCCGCCGGAAGTGGCGGGAATGTGGGAATTTCCGGGAGGGAAGGTGGACCCGGGCGAGTCGGACGTCGAGGCGCTGGTCCGGGAGTGCGACGAGGAGCTGGGGGTACTGATCGAGGTCGGCGGCCGGGTCGGTGGCGACATCCGGCTCGCGCACGGGCGGGCGATCCTGCGGGTGTACGCCGCCCGCCTGCTCGGCGCCGCGACGCCGCAGGCGCTGGAGCACGCCGAGCTGCGCTGGCTCGGCCCCGACGAGCTGGACAGCGTGCCGTGGTTGCCCGCCGACGCGCCCATCGTGGCCGCCCTCCCGCCGCTGCTGCGCGCCGCCGGCCCCGGCCGAGCCCCGCGCGCCTGAGCCCGCGCGAACTGAGCAGCCCGCGCGAACCGAGCAGCCCGCGCGAACCGAGCAGCCCCGGCGCCTGAGCGCGCGAACGAGCCCCGCGCGGCTGCAGCCCGCTGAGCAACCCGCGCGGCTGGGCGCCGCAGCCGGACACCGCGACGGGCCGCCGGTGGTGCCGGCGGCCCGTCGACGTATCGGCGCCCCGGCCCGGTCGCCGGGCGGCGGGGCCGCTAGGGCTGCTCGCTGCGGTGGTGGTAGTTCAGCCGCTCCGCGGGCACCGGGAAGGTCACGTCGTCGCCGAACGGCGACTGGGCGCCCGCCCGGTCGGCGGTGAGTTCGGTCATGGGCAGTCTGCCGTCGGGGCCGACCGCCGCCGTCTGCGCCGGCGGGATCGACCGGTGCCAGTTGACGTCGCCGTGCTGGACGTCCTCTTCCCGGAGGTGACCGACCTCCGGCGCGTCCCCGTTCGCCACCTCGTCCCTCCGGAAGATCTTCCTGCCCAGCCACACCAGCGGGTCGTACTTGCGGTCGACCGCGCGCTCCTTCATCGGGATGATCCCGTTGTCGGTGATCTTGATGTGCTCGGGGCACACCTCGGTGCAGCACTTGGTGATGTTGCAGTAGCCCAGGCCCTGCGCGTCCTGGGCGTACTCCTTGCGGTCGGTGCGGGTGTCCAGGGGGTGCATGTCCAGCTCGGCGGCGCGGATGAAGTAGCGCGGCCCGGCGAACGCCTTCTTGTTCTCCTCGTGGTCCCGCACGACGTGGCAGGTGTTCTGGCACAGGAAGCACTCGATGCACTTGCGGAACTCCTGCGAGCGCTCCACGTCGACCTGCTGCATCCGGTACTCGCCCGGCGCCAGGTCGGCCGGCGGCGCGAAGGCCGGGGTCTCCCGCGCCTTGACGTAGTTGAACGACACGTCGGTCACCAGGTCCCGGATCACCGGGAAGGTGCGCAGCGGGGTGACCGTGACCGTCTCGCCCGGGTCGAACGTGGACATCCGGGTCATGCAGCCGAGCCGCGGCATGCCGTTGATCTCCATGGAGCAGGAGCCGCACTTGCCGGCCTTGCAGTTCCACCGGCACGCCAGATCCGGCTCCTGGGTGGCCTGCAACCGGTGGATGACGTCGAGGACGACCTCGCCCTCGTTCACCTCCACCTGGTAGTCGCGCAGCTCGCCGCCGGAGGCGTCGCCGCGCCACACCTTGAAGTGGCGCTTCGACCCGCCCGCGGACGACGCGGCAGCAGTCTCGGTCATTACTCGCTCGCCTCCTTCGCGAGGGCGTCGAACTCCGCGAGCTCCTCGTCCGTCAGGTACTTGGCCAGCTCGGCCCGGTCGAACAACCGCAGCAGCTCGGGCCGCATCGCCGGCACCGGCTGGCGGGTCAGCCGCACCTCGTCCCCGTCCAGCGCGCACACCAGGTTGACCCGGCGCCAGGCCGGGTCCATGGCCGGGAAGTCCTCGCGGGTGTGGCCGCCGCGCGACTCCGCCCGCTCCAGCGCCGCCTTCGCGGTGCACTCCGAGACCACCAGCATGTTGCGCAGGTCCAGCGCCAGGTGCCAGCCCGGGTTGTAGCGCCGGCCGCCGGCCGCGCTGACCTTGGCCACCCGCTCCCGCAGCTCGGCCAGGCGCACCAGCGCCGACTCCAGCTCGGCGCGGCGGCGGATGATGCCGACCAAGTCGCCCATCACGGCCTGCAGGTCGGCCTGCAGCGCGTACGGGTTCTCGCCGGTGTCCCGAGACAGCGGCGCCAGCGCGGCCTCCACGGCCGCGGCGACGGCGGCCTGCGGCAGCTTCGGGCGGGCGGTGAGGCCGTCGGCGTACGCCGCCGCGTGCTCACCGGCCCGCTTGCCGAACACCAGCAGGTCGCTCAGCGAGTTGCCGCCGAGCCGGTTGGAGCCGTGCATGCCGCCGGAGACCTCACCGGCGGCGAACAGCCCGCGCACGGTGCCGGCCGCGGCGGCCGTGTCCGGGTCGACCTCGACCCCACCCATCACGTAGTGGCAGGTCGGCCCGACCTCCATGGGCTGCTTGGTGATGTCGACGTCGGCCAGCTCCTTGAACTGGTGGTACATCGACGGCAGGCGCTTGCGGATGGTCTCGGCCGACATCCGGGTCGACACGTCCAGGTACACGCCACCGGCCTGGGTGCCACGACCGGCCTTGACCTCGGCGTTGATGGCCCGGGCCACCTCGTCGCGGGGCAGCAGCTCCGGCGGGCGCCGGTTGTTGTCCGGGTCGGTGTACCAGCGGTCCGCCTCCTCCTCGGTGTCGGCGTACTGCTTGCGGAACACGTCGGGCACGTAGTCGAACATGAACCGCTTGCCCTCGGTGTTGCGCAGCACGCCGCCGTCGCCGCGGACCGACTCGGTGACCAGGATGCCCTTCACCGACGGCGGCCAGACCATGCCGGTCGGGTGGAACTGGAGGAACTCCATGTTGATCAGCGTGGCCCCGGCGCGCAGGGCCAGCGCGTGCCCGTCGCCGGTGTACTCCCAGGAGTTCGAGGTCACCTTGTAGGACTTGCCGACGCCGCCGGTGGCCAGCACCACCGCCGGCGCCTCGAACAGCACGAACTCGCCGGACTCCCGGTAGTAGCCCAGCGCCCCGGCGATCCGGTCGCCGTCGAGGATCAGCTCGGTGATCGTGGTCTCGGCGAACACCCGGATCCGGGCGTCGTAGTCGCCGTGCTGCGCCTTGTCCTCCTGCTGCAGCGAGACGATCTTCTGCTGGAGGGTGCGGATCAGCTCCAGGCCGGTCCGGTCGCCGACGTGCGCCAGCCGCGGGTACTCGTGCCCGCCGAAGTTGCGCTGCGAGATCCGGCCGTCCTTCGTGCGGTCGAACAGGGCGCCGTAGGTCTCCAGCTCCCAGATCCGGTCCGGCGACTCCTTGGCGTGCAGCTCGGCCATCCGGAAGTTGTTGAGGAACTTCCCGCCGCGCATGGTGTCGCGGAAGTGCACCATCCAGTTGTCGTTGCTGTTCACGTTGCCCATGGCGGCGGCCGCGCCGCCCTCGGCCATCACGGTGTGCGCCTTGCCGAACAGCGACTTCGAGATGATCGCGGTTTTCTTGCCGGCCAGGCGGGCCTCGATCGCCGCGCGCAGGCCGGCGCCGCCGGCCCCGATCACGACGACGTCGTACTGGTGTCGTTCGATTCGCGTAGTCATGTCGGGCCTTTAGTTGAAGAACCGGAAGTCGGAGATCCAGTCCGCGGCGACCGCCATGACGTACGCGTCGGCGATCATCACGGAGAACAGCGAGGCCCACGCCCACTGCTGGTGCTTGGCGTTCAGCCGGGACACCCAGGTCCACAGTCGGTAGCGCACCGGGTGCTTGGAGAAGTGCTTCAGCCGGCCGCCGATGATGTTGCGGCAGGAGTGGCACCCGAGCGTGTACGCCCAGATGAGCACCACGTTGACCCACAGGATGAGGGTGCCGAGCCCGAGGCCGAACCCGCCGTCGCGGCCCTTGAAGGCCAGGAAGGCGTCGTAGGTGAGCACGGACCCGACGAACACGGCGCCGTAGAAGAAGTACCGGTGGATGTTCTGGAAGATCAGGGGGAAGCGCGTCTCGCCGGTGTACCGCTTGTGGCCGTCCGGCACCGCGCAGGCCGGCGGCGACAGCCAGAACGACCGGTAGTACGCCTTGCGGTAGTAGTAGCAGGTGAGCCGGAACCCGCCGGGGAGGATCAGGATGATCGCCGCGGGCCCGATCCACGGCGGCAGCTGCGGGAAGGGCTGGCCGAGGAAGTGGCTGGAGCCGGGCACGCAGCTCTGCGACAGGCAGGGGGAGTAGAACGGGGCCAGGTAGTTGACGTCCCCGGCCCAGTAGTGGTCGTTCATGAAGATGCGCACGCCGCCGTAGACCACGAAGGCCGACAGGCCCAGGAAGGTCAGCAGCGGCGGCAGCCACCACCGGTCGGTGCGCAACGTCTTCGCCGCGATCGCGGCGCGCGGCCGGGCCTGGGGCCCCGGTGCCGTGGTCGTCATTCCAGTCTCCCTGACGGGCGCCTATGTCGGTCGTGCCGGTCCACCCGCGCGAAGATCGCTCCCCGGCGGGTCTAACCTGCACAGTCTTGTCGCGTGCATGCCCCGTGACACATGTCGGTGCACACGTTACGCCGCGGTCACCCGCCGACGTGCGGTAGGGAGTCTGCTGCGTGTCCGGCCGTCTACGGAAGTCGGCGCGTCACATTCGGTACCGGCAGTGCGCAACTTCACTGTGGCGGGCCGGGACGGCCACCGGGCCCGTGCGCCTAGAGGTCCGGCTGGGCCAGGCGCCGTACGACGCCCCGGCACTCCGCGGGCGATCGGCGCTGGAGGACCTCCACCGCCGGAACCCCGCGCGGCGTGCGCGGCGGCAGGAAGAACGCCGGCTCGCCGCCGCCGGCCTGCCGCTCCAGGGCGTCGGCGTACGCCGTGCGCGCCTGGAGCAGGTCACGCCAGGCGCGCACCCAGGGGCGCTCCTCCATCCGGTCGGCGCGCGCTCCCCGGTGCCGGCCCGGGTGCCGCCCCGCGGCCAGGTCGTCCAGGAACGGCCGGGCCGCGGCGTTCTCGTCCCGGATGGCGGCGGCCCGGCGGGCCGGGTCACCGGCGGCGCCCGGCGGCGTCAGCCGGTTGAGCCGGTTCTCCAGGGCCGCGCACGCCTCCCGCGCCCGTACGTCGGCCCGGTGCGACCGGTCCGCCTCGACCTCGGCCCGCCGCACCGTCCAGAAGAGCAGCCCGGCCCCGGCGAAGCAGGCCAGCAGCACCAGCGCCGCGCCGGTCGCCACGGCGGCGACCAGCACCCGGCGTCGCCGGGCGGCGCCTCGGTCCCCGGCGGCCGGGGGAGCGACGGCCGGGGCGGACCCGGCGGCGGCGTCGCGCCCGGGGCCGGAACCGGAGCCGGCACTGCCCGCGGAGCTGGAGCCCGTGCCGCTGGCGGTGTCGGCCGGGGGATGGGGGCCGGCTGCCGGATCGGGGCCGCCACGGGCGGCGCCCGCCGCGCCGGGGCGGTCCGGCGGTGCCGGGCCGGACGTCGTCGGATCCTCGGTCACCCTGTCATCCAAGCACCGATCACACGCGGCGGCACCCCACGACCGGCCAAGGTCGGGGGTGCCGCCGCGGACACTCGTCGGGCTACCGGTTGACGATCACGCGCTCGTTCGGCACGCAGTGGGTCATGGTCAGCCCGGAGACGTCCCGCGGGCCGTTCTTGCCCAGCTGCGACAGCCGCTGCCGGTCCTCGTCGGTCAGCGTCTGCCCCGGCAGCGGCTCCAGGTGGCGGACGTCCTCCGGCGAGATGGCCAGCCCGGCGCCGACCCGCAGCCCCAGGTCGTCCTCGGCCAGCAGGAAGTGCCACACCATGCGCTCCTGGATGTGCCGGTCGCACTCCGACAGCTGCGCGACCAGGTTCTGCACCAGGTCGTCCCGCTCCCACTGCTCCATCAGCAGGTACCGCTGGCCCGCCTGCAGGTAGTCGTTGGTGCGCGGGATCCGCTTGCGGGTCAGCCGGCCGGAGATGGTGGGCCCCTGCTCGTCGTGGGTCGGGTAGGTCGCCTCCTGGAGCCCGCCGAGCGTGGAGGGCTCGTAGTTGACGTGCGGGTTCTCCCCGGCACCGTCGACGAAGTAGGTCATCTGGCCGTCCCGCTGGTTGGTCCGCACCTGGGCGTTCTTCGCCTGGTTGACCGGCAGCTGCAGGTAGTTGGGGCCGACCCGGTAGCGCTGGGTGTCGGAGTAGGAGAACGTCCGGCCGACCAGCATCTTGTCGTCGGAGAAGTCCAGGCCGTCGACAAGCACGCCGGTGCCGAAGGCGATCTGCTCGTTCTCGGCGAAGAAGTTCTCCGGCATCCGGTTGAGCACCATCCGGCCCACCGGCTTGGGCGGGAACTCCTGCTCCGGCCAGGTCTTGGTGTCGTCCAGGGGGTCGAAGTCCAGCTCCGGGTGCTCGTCGTCGCTCATCATCTGCACGACCAGCTCCCACTCCGGGTACTCGCCGGCGGCCACCGCCTCGTACAGGTCCCGGGTGGCGTGGCCCAGCTCGTGGGCCTGGATGTTGGCCGCGTCGGCCTCGGTGAAACTCTTGACCCCCTGCTTGGGCAGCCAGTGGTACTTCACCAGCACCGACTCGCCCTGCTCGTTGACCCACTTGTAGGTGTTGACGCCGAAGCCCTGCATGGTCCGGTAGTTGGCCGGGATGCCGCGCGGACTGAACAGGTTGACCAGCATGTGCATGGACTCCGGGGTCTGCGACATGAAGTCGAAGATCCGGTTGGGCTCCTGGCGGAACGTCACGGGGTCGGGCTTGAGCGCGTGGATGACGTCCGGGAACTTGATCGCGTCCCGGATGAAGAACACGCCGAGGTTGTTGCCGACGAGGTCCCAGTTGCCCTCCTCGGTGTAGAACTTCACCGCGAAGCCGCGCGGATCCCGGGCGGTCTCGGCGGAGTCCCGGCCACCGATCACGGTGGAGAACCGGACGGCCACGTCGGTGCGCTTGCCGGCCTCCTGGAACAGCCGGGCCCGGGTGAACCGGGAGATCGGTTCGTCGCCCCACTTCCCGTACGCCTCGAAGAAGCCGTACGCGGTGACCCCGCGGGCGTGCACCACCCGCTCCGGGATCCGTTCCCGGTCGAAGTGGCTGATCTTCTCCAGGAACTGGTAGTTCTCCAGCGTCGCGGGGCCCCGGGCCCCGACGGTGCGCTGGTTCTGGTTGTCGTAGACGGGGTGGCCCTGCCGGTTGGTCAGGACGGGACGGTCGTCGCCTGGCGTGGCCGCCTGGTTCGCGACGTCGGTCATCTTCGCTCAACTCCCCTGGACCCGTGGCTGCGGTGCTCCCGGACACCGGTGTACCTCCTACGGGGGCTACCCCGGCGGGTTCCGGCTAAACCGCCGGTTACGGCCACGTGACGAGGTCGGTGGGCCGGTGGCTAGACCGGTGGCAGCAGCGCCGGGGGTTCGATCTGGACCTCGACCGTTTCCCACGGCAGCGGCGGCGGGGGCCGCGGCGGCCGTCAGGCGGGCAGGTGGCGGCGGACGAAGTCCAGCTCCGCGCGCATCAGCTGCTCGGCCACGCCGCCCGCGGCCAGGTGCGAGGCCCCGGGCAGCGGGAGCACCGCGTGCGGGCGGCCGGCGCGCAGCAGCGCGGCCGACAGGCGCAGGGTGTGCGCGGCCACCACGTTGTCGTCGGCCAGGCCGTGCACCAGCAGCAGCGGCCGCGCCTCCTCGGCGCGGACGGGCGGCTCGGCGGCCAGCTCGACCAGGTTGTGGTGGGCGTAGACCTCGGCGGCCTCGTCCGGCAGGCCCAGGTAGCGCTCGGTGTACGCGGTGTCGTAGAGCCGCCAGTCGGTCACCGGGGCGCCGGCGATGCCGCACCGGAACAGGTCGGGCCGGCGCAGCACCGCCAGCGCGGCCAGCCAGCCGCCGAACGACCAGCCGCGCACGGCCACCCGGCCCAGGTCCAGGTCGGGGTGCTTCTCGGCGAGCGCGGCCAGCGCGTCGACCTGGTCGGTGAGCACCACGTCGGCGACCCGGCGGTGGATCACCTTCTCGAAGCTGGGCGCCACGCCCGGGGTACCGCGGTTGTCGACCGTGACGACCGCGAAGCCGGCGTCGGCCCACCACTGCCGGGCCGTCCAGCGCGACCGGGCGGCGAGCACCTCCTGGCCGCCCGGGCCGCCGTATCCGTCCACCAGCACCGGCAGGCGGCGCCCGGCGACGTGCGCGCGCGGGTAGAGCACCCCGGCGGGCAGCCGGCGGTCGGTGACCCGCTCCAGCGCCGGGCGCGGGGCGTACGGCGGCGCGGCCGCGCGGGACTCGATGGCGGCGATCTGCTGGTCGCCGCGCCACACCGTCCACCGGGTGCCGGGGAGGTCCAGCGACGCCGCGCCCACCGCGTACACGCCGCCGCCGCAGGCCCCGACGTGCCAGCCGGCCGCGCCGGTCAGCCGGCGGGCCTCCAGGCCGCCGAGACCCACCGCGGTGCGCACCCGGAACAGGTGCTGCTCGCTGGGCTCGGACTCGCTGGCCTCGACCAGCAGGTCGGGGGCGGTGCCGGGGCGCCCGTCGGGCGGGTCCAGCTGGCCGACGACCCGGCGCACGTAGAG
>DATMJT010000484.1:0-7985 GCA_035553735.1 Pilimelia sp. | reverse complement strand
CGGCTGGCCGGCGTCGCCCGCGCGGTCGTCACCGGCCCGCTGCCCTATCCGGCGCTGACCCGGCTGCTGGCCACGTCCTACCTGGTGCTCACCGACTCCGGGGGGATCCAGGAGGAGGCACCCTCGTTCCGGGTGCCGGTGCTCGTGCTGCGCGAGGTGACCGAACGCATGGAGTCGGTCGCGGCCGGCTGCGCCCGGCTGGTGGGCACGGACGAGCACCTGATCGTCGCCCAGGCCGAGGCGATCCTGGCCGATCCCCGGATCCGGGCGGCCATGACGGCCGCCGGCAACCCGTACGGCGACGGGCTGGCCTCGCGGCGCACGGAGCAGGCGATCGCCGCGATGCTCGGCCTGGCCGCCATGCCGGCGCCCATGCCGCGACCCACGGCCGCCGCGGGGACGCTGCTGGCGGCCTGACCTGCGACCCCGCACCACTCGCCGTCGCTATGCGAGTACGCTTCGTAATTGTCCCGTGGTGGTTCGGCGCGCCCGGGACGGCGAGAGGGGGAGAACATGTCCATGACCGCCATGCCGCCGAACGCCACCGTGTTGGTGTTCGACGACGAGGACGACCTGCGCGACGTCATGTGCCGGATGCTCCAGCGGCGCGGGTTCCAGACCCTGTCCAGCGGCACGCCGGAGGATGCCGTGGCCGTGTGCCGGCAGCACCAGGGAGACATCCACGTCCTGCTCGCCGACCTGGGCATGCCGCACGCGATCGGGGTCGGCCTGGCCCGCCAGGCGTGCCAGATCCGCCCCGACCTGCGGGTGATCTACGTGTCCGGTCTGCCCCACGAGGCGGCGGTGCGGCAGGGCATCGTCGACGAGAACGCGGCCGTGGTGCAGAAGCCGTTCACCACCGACGGCCTGGTCGCGGCGGTCTGTCAGGCGCTGGACCCCACCGGGCGCCCCTCGGCGTCAAGCCACGCCGGCTGAGCCGCGGTCCAGCACGTCCCGCACGGCCGACAGCAGCGCCTGCTCGGAGAACGGCTTGGACACCAGCGCCACCCCCGGCTCCAGCGTGCCCTCCTCGGCGAGCACCGGCCGGGCGTAGCCGGACATGTAGAGCACCCGCACGTGGGGGAAGCGCTGCGTGACCCGGTCGGCCAGCTCCTTGCCCAGCATGTGGGGCATCACCACGTCGGTCAGCAGCAGGTCCAGCTGCTGGCCCAACTGCCCGATGAGCTCCAGCGCCGCCGCGCCCCGGTCGGCCGTGATCACCCGGTAGCCGTGGCGCTCCAGGATGCGCTGGGTCACGTCCCGCATGGCGTCCTCGTCCTCCACCACCAGCACGGTCTCCCCGCGGCCTGACAGCCCTGCCGGGGTCGGCTCCGGCTCCTCCTCGGCGGTCGCCTCCTCCTCGGTGGCCGGCAGCAGGGCGGTGACCGTGGTGCCCACGCCCGGCGCGGAATCGATCCACACCCGCCCCCCGGCCTGCGTGACGATGCCGTACACCGTGGCCAGGCCCAGGCCCGTGCCCTCGCCCTTGGGCTTGGTGGTGAAGAACGGCTCGAACGCGTGCGCCAGCACCTCGGGCGCCATGCCTCTGCCGGTGTCGCGCACCCGCAGCCGCACGTACCGGCCGGGCGGCAGGTCCGCCTCCCGCCCCGTGGGCGCGTCCTCGCCGGTGGCGGTCGTGCCGTTGTGCGGGTCGGCGGCGGTGCCGTCGTGCGGGTCGACGGCGCCGGGCGGGCCGGTGGCCGTGGCGCCGTGGCGGTCGGGGACGGCGCCGGCCGGGCCGACGGTCACGTTGCCGGTGTCGACGCGCAGCCGGCCGCCGCCCGGCATGGCCTGCCGGGCGTTGACGGCGAGGTTCATCAGCACCTGCTCCAGGTGGCCGGCGTCGGCGCGCACCCGCCACAGCCCGGGTGCCGGGTCGACGGCAAGGTCGATGTGCTCGCCCAGCGTCCGGCGCAGCAGCCCCTCCACCTCCCGCACCACGTCGTTGACGTCCAGCACCCGGGGGCGGACGACCTCGCGCCGGCCGAAGGTGAGCAGTTGGTGGGTCAGCGTGATGGCGCGCTGCGCGGCCCGCTGGATCTGGCCGACGTCGCGGTGCGCCGCCGCCCAGCGCCCGCCCTCGCCGTCGACGATGGCCGCCTGCAGCTCCTCCTCGACGAACGCGCTGTAGTTGAGGATGACCGCCAGCAGGTTGTTGAAGTCGTGGGCGACGCCGCCGGCGAGCTGCCCCAGGCTCTCCAGCCGGCGGGCCTGGTGCAGCTGTGCCTCCAGCCGCTCCCGCTCGGCCTGGGCCTTGAGGCGGGCACGCTCGGCCTGGGCCTCCAGCCGGTCGGTGACGTCACGGATCGAGGCCGACACGATGACGCCGTCCTCGGTGTCCAGCGCGCTGAGGCTGATCTCCGCCGGAAACTCGGTGCCGTCCCGGCGGACGGCGGTGAGCTGCGTTTCGGCGCCCATGGGGCGCGGTAGCGGGTCGGCGAAGTACCGGTCGCGTAGGTGGCGGTGGCCGGCGCGGACCGGCTCGGGCACCAGGATCTCCACCGGTCGGCCGATCAGCTCCGCGCGGGCGTACCCGAGCAGCCGCTCGGCCTGGGCGTTGGCCAGCACGATCCGGCCGTCGCGGCCCACCCCGACGATGGCGTCGGGCGCCGCCTCCAGCAGCGCCTGGAACTTCGCCTCGGCCAGCTCGTGCTCGGTCAGGTCCCGGGACACCGAGGCGGCGCCGACGATCGTGCCGCTGCTGTCGATGACGGGGGACAGGCTGCGGGAGACCGTGACCAGCGAGCCGTCCTTGCGCCGCCGCCGGGTGCGGTAGCGGGGCAGCCGCTCACCCCGTGTCGCGCGACGCAGCGCCTCCTGCTCCTCGGCCACCCGGTCGGGGGGCACCAGGACCAGCGCCGACCGGCCCACCACCTCGGGGGCGGAGTAGCCGTAGAGGCGCTCTGCGGCGGCGTTCCAGCTGGTGATCACCCCGTCGAGGGTGTAGCCGATGATCGATTCGTCCGAGGACTCCACGATCGAGGCCAGTCGGGCCTGCGCCTCCGCGGCCCGGCGCCGGTCGGTCACGTCGCGCACCGCGGCGGCCACCAGCCGGCCGTCCCCGGTGTCGATCACCGACAGCGAGATCTCGGCGGGGAACTCGGTGCCGTCCCGGCGGCGGGCGGCCAGGGGCTGGCCGTGCCCCATCGGGCGCGGCTGCGGGTCGGCCAGGTAGCGCTCCCGGTGCCACGGGTGCGCGGCCTGCGCCTCCGTCGGGACAAGCACCTCGATCGGCTGGCCGACCAGCTCCTCCCGCCGATAGCCGAACAGGCGCTCGACCTGGGCGTTGACCAGCACGATCGTGCCGTCCCCGGCGGTCAGGACGATCGCGTCCGGGGCGGCCTCCAACAGGTCCGCGGAGCGGAGTGTGGAGGATCGGAACACGGACACCACCTGCCGCGCCGGCCGGGCGTGGACGGGATCGCCACGCAGAGTGTTCATTCTGCCACTCAAAGCGATACTGTACGCGGGAGGATCGGGCGATTCGCTCTCTCCCGGGCCTCGTCCCGGCTCTCCCTCAGCTCCGTGGGGCCGGTGCCGATGAGTCCCAGGCGTTGACGACTGGAGGTGCGCCGTGGAGGAGCTGGACGAGATCGTCCAGGAGTTCCTGGTGGAGAGCCACGAAAACCTGGACCAACTTGACGGCGATCTTGTCGAGCTGGAGCAGGAGCCCGGCGCCCGGGACCTGGTCTCCAGGATCTTCCGCACCATCCACACCATCAAGGGCACCAGCGGCTTCCTGGCGTTCAGCCGGCTGGAGTCGCTGACCCACGCGGGTGAGTCGCTGCTGTCGCGGCTGCGCGACGGCGTGCAGCCGGTCACCCCGGCCACGATCACCACGCTGCTGGCGATGGTGGACGGCGTGCGCAGCCTGCTCGCGGAGATCGAGAACTCCGGCACCGAGGGCGACGTCGACGTCGACGAGGTCATCGCGCTGGTCAACCAGCAGCTGACCGCCAGCACCCAGCCCGAGCAGGACGCCGGGCCGGCGCCCGCGGCGGCGCAGGCCCCGGCGGCGCAGGCCCCGGCGGCGCAGGCGGCGACTGCCGCGCCCGCGGGCGCCCCGGCGGACGAGGCCGCGGCTCCGGCGCCGGGAGATCCGTCCGCGGAGCCCGCACCCGCGCCGGCCGCGGAGTCCGCGCCGGCCGCGGAGGCGGCGCCGAGCGCCGGCGGGGGGCCCGACGGCGCCGACGACGAGCCCGCGCCGTCCTCGCTGGCCCCGGGGCTGCCGCGCACCGGTCGCCGGCGGCCGATCGGCGAGCTGCTGGTGGAGAGCGGCGGCGCCGCCGTCAACGACGTGCAGTGGGCGCTGCAGCGCCAGATCGAGGGCGACGACCGCCGCCTCGGCAAGATCCTGGTGGACGAGGGCAAGACCATGACGGCCGCGGTCAACGAGGCGTTGGCGGCGCAGAGCAAGCGCAGCGTGGCCGACAGCGCCATCCGGGTCGACGTGGACCTGCTCGACGCCCTGATGAACCTGGTCGGCGAGCTGGTGCTCGTACGCAACCAGCTCGTGCGGGCCGCCACCGAGGTGGCCGATCCGGTGATCGTGCGAACCACCCAGCGGCTCAACCTGATCACCAGTGAGCTGCAAGAAGGCATCATGAAGACCCGGATGCAGCCCATCGACCAGCTGTGGAGCAAGCTGCCGCGGGTGGTGCGCGACCTCAGCCAGGCCTGCGGCAAGCGGGTGCGGGTCGCCATGGACGGCAAGGAGACGGAGCTGGACCGCAGCCTGCTGGAGGCGGTCAAGGACCCGCTGACGCACCTGGTCCGCAACGCGATCGACCACGGCATCGAGGACCCGGCGCGGCGCCGCTCGGTCGGCAAGGACCCCGAGGGCACGCTGACCCTGCGCGCGTACCACGAGGGCGGGCACGTCACCGTGGAGATCGCCGACGACGGCGCCGGCATCGACGTGGAACGGGTGCGGCAGACCGCGGTGGCCCGGGGCGTGGTCAAGCCCGAGCAGGCCGCGCAGATGGATCCGCGCGAGGTGATGATGCTGGTCTTCCAGCCCGGCTTCTCCACCGCTGCCAAGGTCACCAACGTGTCCGGCCGCGGGGTCGGGATGGACGTGGTGAAGACCAACATCGAGCGGATCGGCGGGGCGGTGGACGTCGAGTCCGCCATCGGCCAGGGCACCACCTGGCGGCTGACCATCCCGCTCACCCTGGCGATCATCCAGGCGCTGACCATCGAGTGCGCGGGCGAGCGGTACGTCGTACCCCAGGTGGCCGTGCACGAGCTGGTCTACATCGACGGCCAGTCGACCAGGATCGAGTACACCTCCGGGGCGCCGGTCTACCGCCTGCGCGGCAAGCTGCTGCCACTGGTCCGGCTCGACCAGACGCTCAGCCTCCACGCGCGCGGCACCGACGAGGGCGTCTACGTGGTGGTGCTCCAGGCCGACGGGCGCCGCTTCGGCGTGTTGGTCGACCGGGTCCTCAACACCGAGGAGGTCGTGGTCAAGGCCCTCACCGCCCGGTTCAAGGACATCGGCATGTACGCCGGGGCGACGATCCTGGGCGACGGCAAGGTCGCGCTGATCCTGGACGTCCCCTCGCTGGCCCGGCGCTCGCACCTGGCCGCCGGCACGGCGGAGCGCGAGTCGGCCACCTCGGCCAGCACGGTCTCCGCCGGCGGGGTGGTGGACCGACTGCTGATCACGGGCGTGGGGGACCGGCGGGTGGCGATCCCGCTGGACACGGTGACCCGGCTGGAGGAGTTCCCCGTGGACCGCATCGAGCGGGTCGGCAACCGCGAGGTGGTCCAGTACCGCGGTCAGATCCTGCCCCTGGTGCGCCTGTCCTACCTGCTCGGCGCGGCGGTGGAGGAGACCGGGGACACCGTGTCCGTGGTCGTCTACACCGAGCGGGACCGCAGCGTCGCGCTGGTGGTGGACCGGATCGTGGACATCGTGGAGACCTCCTCCACGGCCCGCGGCACCGTGGACGACGACGGCCTGGTCGGCTCGGCGGTGATCGAGCAACGGGTGACCGAGCTGCTCGACGTGCGGCGGGCGATCCTGGCCGCGGACCCCAACTTCTACACCGACCTGTCCGACGAGCACCTGGTGGAGGCCTGAGATGGCAAGCCGGCAGTACGCCACGTTCGAGGTGGCCGAGCAGCTGTTCGGGGTGGACGTCGCCGCGGTGCAGGAGGTGCTCTCCTTCTCCGAGTACACCGCGGTGCCGCTGGCCCCGCCGGCGGTCGGCGGGCTGTTCAACCTGCGCGGGCAGGTCATCGCCGCGGTGGACCTGCGGGTCCAGCTCGGCCTGGCGCCGCGGGAGCTGCACGACGGTCCGGTGATGAACGTGATCCTGCGCGGTGACGACGAGCCGGTGAGCCTGCTGGTCGACCGGATCGGCGAGGTCATCGACCTGGACGAGTCCGCGTTCGAGCCGCCGCCGGACACCCTCACCGGCCCGGCCCGCAAGCTGGTGGTCGGCACCTTCAAGCTCGACGACCGGCTGATGCTCGCGCTGGACGTGGAGTCCGCGATCGACACCTACGGGCTGGCCGGCTGACGCCACGCCCCCGGACACCGCCGGCGCCGCCCGCCCGGGCGCGGCGCGCCGCCGTCCACCGCGCCGGCCGCGTCCGGCGCCGCCGTCCACCGTCCCCGCAGGAGAGCCACGTGGTCGCATGTACAGCCTGGTGAGCGCGCCGGTCCTGGGCTTCGACCTGACCCGCCTGGAGGGCGGCTCCGCGACCGCCGAGGTGCTGCTGCGCGCCTTCACCCTCACCGCCGACGACCTGCCGATCCTCGCCGGGCACCTGCTGGACGAGGCGCAGCGCGTCGAGCTGTGGCTGGAGGTGGAGAGCGCGGCCGGGAAGCTGCCGTCGGCCCGCGAGCTGGCCGACTACGCCGACGCCAGCGCCGTGCTGGGCCTGGTGGAGCGCGCGCCGATCGGGTCGCTGGACGCGCTGCTGCGCTGCCTGCGCCACGACGTGATGGCCTGGACCTGGACCGGGACCGGCGCGGCCGCCCGGCAGAGCGAGACGGCGGCCGCGGCGACCGCGCTGCTGTGCGACGCCGCCGTCGGCTCCTATCTGCGCGACCTGTTGTCGGCGGCCACCCGCCGCCGGCTCGGCGGGGGTTGGGTGGCCGCGACGCGCCGGCTGCCCGCCGGACCCCCGATCGACCTCGGCCCGCACCACTACGCCCTCTCCGCCCTGCTGGACCGGCTGCGCACGCTGCGCCCGGAGGACGTCCGGCGGCTGTCGCGGGCCGCCGACGACGCCCGGCGCGGGCAGCCCACGGGCTGGGCCACCGCGGTGCACTCGGCGTCCTGGGCGGCGTACCTGTCCGACCGGGTGCGCACCGCCGCGGCGGCGCAGCTGCTGCTGGTCCAGGCGCTGGACAACGGTCTGGTGCCGGTGGCCGAGCGGGCCGGCGGCGTGTGGAACCTGCTCAGTGGAGCGGTCCAGGCGCTGGTGGTGCGCGACCTGTTGGACACCGCCACCGCCCACCGCCTGATGGCCCCGGTGATCGCCGTGCTGGGCCCGACCTGGCTCACCTGAGCCCGGTCCCGCGTCCCGCGACGGAGTTCTCAATCTCCTGGCGGGGCGGCCGATAAGAGCCGGCGAACCACGGGCGCCGCACGCCCGGCTCCCCGTCCCCGCTTCGAGAGGCGGCCCTCGTGATCTCAGTGCTGGTGGTCGACGACTCGGTCGTCGTCCGGCGCCTCGTCACGGACGCGCTCGCCGGGGCACCCGGGATCACCGTCGTGGGCACGGCCGCGAACGGCCGGCTGGCCCAGGCCAAGATCGATCAGCTGCGGCCCGACGTGGTCACCATGGACATCGAGATGCCGGAGATGGACGGCATCGCCGCGGTGCGCGAGCTGCGCAAGCGGCACCGCTGGATGCCGGTGATCATGTTCAGCACGCTGAGCGTCGCCGGTGCCACGGCCACCCTGGACGCGCTGGCCGCCGGCGCCACCGACTACGTCACCAAGCCGGCCAACGTCGGCAGCGTC
>DATMJT010000483.1:0-9134 GCA_035553735.1 Pilimelia sp. | reverse complement strand
GGCGTTGCGCCATCGGATACTCCTTCGCTCGTACGCTTGCCCTGCGCGCCCGGACCGGGACCGGCGTCCCCGCCACGGCGCGCGCCACGGCACTGTCTGCTGCGTGCGGGGCCGCCCGGTGCGGGACGGCCGGTGCGGGGTCACACCCAGGTGAACAGCGGGTCCCCAGCGGCGATCCGGCCCCGGGCCGGGGTGACGACCGCATCGGCCGGGGCCTCCAGCGCCACCACCGGGCAGACCGCCGACAGCCCCCGCCGGGTCACCTCGGCCGGGTCCCAGCGCACCACCGGGTCGCCGGCGGCCACCTCCTGGCCCTGCTCGGCGAGCAGCCGGAAGCCGTCGCCGCCCAGCGAGACGGTGTCGATGCCGAGGTGGACCAGCACCGCCCGGCTGCCCTCGGCCACCACGAAGGCGTGCGGTTTCAGCTTGACAAGCGTGCCGGCGATCGGGGCGGCCGCCACCCGGCTGGTCTCGTCCGGCACCACGGCCAGGCCGGGGCCCACCACCGCGTCGGCGAAGACCGGATCCGGGACCTCCGCCAGGGCGACCGCGGTGCCCGCCAGCGGCGCGGCCACGACGAGCCCCACTAGAGCAGGTCCTCGATGTCGCTGGCGAGCGTGTCGGCCTCGGGCCCCACGATCACCTGGACGATGGTGCCCGCGCGCAGCACACCGTGTGCCCCCGCGGCCCGCAGGGCCGCCTCGTCCACCAGCGATTCGTCGCTGACCTCGGTGCGCAGTCTGGTGATGCACGGCTCGATCTCGACGATGTTGTCGGCGCCGCCGAGGCCGGCGACGATGCGCTCCGCCTTGCTGGACATCGCGTTCCTCCCGGGTGTGTCCCGGCCACGGATGGTCGGGGGATTGACAGCAGTAGACACCAACTGGTCTAGTCCGGTCTAGACGTGATGGCGATCACGATGTGAAAGAGTGCCGATGACCCTCGACCAGCACGGTCCGGTCCCCAAGCACCTCCAGCTCCGCGAGATCCTGCTGGACCTCGTGGAGGGGCTGGCGCCGGAGGACCCCGTCCCCAGCGAGCGGGAGCTGAGCCAGCGCTACGGCGTGGCCCGGATGACCGTGCGCCAGGCGGTCGAGTCACTGGTGGCCGAGGGTCGGCTGTTCAAGGTCGCGGGCAAGGGGACGTTCGTCGCCACCCGCAAGCTGGACCTGCAGGCGCGGCTGACCTCCTTCGGGGAGGAGATGGCGCGGCGCGGCATGGTGCCCAGCTCGTCGGTGCTCACGTTCGGCCGCGTGCGGGCCAACACCCACCTGGCCCGCGAGCTGTCGACGGACCCGGACGAGCCACTGGTCTACCTCAAGCGGCTGCGCAGCGCCGACGGCGTACCCATGTGCCTGGAGCACGCGTGGCTGCCGGAGCAGTTGGTGCCCGGCCTGCTGGACGGCCCGGCGCCGGCGTCGCTGTACGCGGTGCTGGGCGAGCGGTACGGCCTGGTGCCGGACTGGGGCGAGGACGTCATCGAGGCGGCCGTCGCCGACAAGGAGGTCGGTGGGCTGCTGCACATCAAGGCCGGCAGCCCGGTCCTGCACCTGGAGCGCCACTCGTACGCCGGCCAGGTGCTGCTGGAGTACTGCGTGTCCGTGTACCGCGCGGACCGCTACCAGATCTGGGTGCCGCTGGCCCGACCCGTGCGCGCCATCACGAATCCCCGGAAGTAGGCCCGGCCCCGGGCCTCGTCCCCCTGGAGGTCCACAATGACCGCTGACGCGGTTCCGGCCACCGGCGCGAGCCGGCGCGGTGGCGCCACGCTCGGTGTGCTGCAACGCATCGGTCGCAGCCTGATGATGCCGATCGCCGTACTGCCGGTGGCCGGCCTGCTCCTGCGCTTCGGTTTGCCGGACGTCGCCAGGTGGCTGGGCGCGTCCGAGGAGAACCCGGTCTCGAAGGTGCTGGCCCAGGCCGGCGACGCCGTCTTCAGCAACCTGGCGCTGTTGTTCGCGGTGGGTGTGGCGATCGGCTTCGCCCGCAAGTCCGACGGCTCCACCGGCCTGGCCGCGGTGGTCGGCTTCCTGGTCTTCGACGCCGTCTACACCGTGGTCGCCGAGAACTACAAGGTCAACGACCAGGTGGTCACGATGGGGGTGCTGGGCGGCATCATCATGGGCCTGGTCACCGCACTGCTGTACGAGCGGTTCTACCGGGTGAAGCTGCCGTCGTACCTGGCCTTCTTCGGCGGTCGACGGTTCGTGCCCATCATCACGGGCCTGTCCGCGACCGCGCTGGGCGTGGTGTTCGGCCTGCTCTGGCCGATCATCGGCCGACCGTTCAACGCGATGGGCAACTGGATCGTCGCCAACGACACCCTCGGCGCCGGCGTCTACGGCGTCATGAACCGCGTGCTGCTGCCGCTGGGCCTGCACCACATCCCCAACTCGCTGGTGTGGTTCCAGTTCGGCGAGTACGAGGGCAAGACCGGTGACCTGAACCGGTTCTTCGCCGGCGACCCCACGGCCGGCGGCTTCATGACCGGCTTCTTCCCGATCATGATGTTCGCCCTGCCGGCCGCGTGCCTGGCAATGATCCACACGGCACGGCCGGAGCGCCGCAAGGCGACCGCCGGCCTGCTCGGCGCCGCGGCGTTCACCTCCTTCCTGACCGGCATCACCGAGCCGATCGAGTTCGCCTTCGTCTTCGTCGCCCCCCTGCTGTACGGCGTGCACGCCGTGCTCACCGGACTGTCGATGATCATTACCAACGTTCTGGAGATCCGCGACGGCTTCACCTTCTCCGCCGGCTTCATCGACTGGGCGCTGAACTTCCTGGGCAGCAACCACGAGAAGCCGTGGATGATCTTCGTGGTGGGCGCCGGATACGCGGTGGTCTACTACTTCCTCTTCCGGTTCCTCATCGTCAAGCTCAACCTGCCCACACCGGGCCGGGAGCCGCTCACCCCGGAGGAGGAGGCCGACCTCGCGGCCGTCGGGGCCCGCGACCGCGGTGCGGGCGAGGTGTCCGCTGCCGGTGAGCGGGCCGCCGACCGCGACGCCGACCGCGATGTGAGCCGCGCCGGGGACCCGCCGGGCGAGCCCGACGCACCGCCCGCGCGGCGCTAGCCCCGCCGCGGCGGTCGCCGCGCGGACAGCGCGGGTTTGGCGGCGCCTGCCGTGCGACAGCACCGGCCCTGCGCGGCGCGCCGCGCAGGGCCGGTGGCTGCCCGTGCCGGCCGCGTCCTGCCCGAACCCGCCGGCCGCTGCGTGAACGAGAACGTCCTATGCTGGATCAGGCCAGGTCTATGCGTCTCGTTCGTCGTCGTTCCTCGGCGCGCCGCGGGCTCGAGCGTGCTGGGCCGGACGGGGCGGCCGGGCACAATGAACGCATGCAGGTCTGGCCGGGCAACCCGTACCCCCTCGGTGCCGCCTACGACGGCACGGGGACGAACTTCGCAGTGTTCAGCGAGATCGCCGAACACGTCGAGGTGTGCCTGTTCGGAACGGACGGCGCCGAGCGGCGAATCCAGATGACGGAGCGGACCGGCTTCGTGTGGCACTGTTTCGTCCCCGGTGTCCAGCCTGGGGTCCGCTACGGGTTCCGGGTCTTCGGGCCCTACGACCCGGCTCACGGTCACCGGTGCAACCCGAACAAGCTCCTGCTCGACCCGTACGCGCGGCAGGTCGAGGACCGTTAGCCGACCGGCTCGGCCGTAGGCGCGGCCAGGACCGCCAACGACCACGGGTGCAGCGTCCACTGCGCGCCGCCCGGCTCGGTGGCGGTGGACAGCACGGTCGACCAGTGGTGATCCGCATCCGGGTACGGTGCGGTGAAGGCAACCTCGCCGGACGTCGGGTTGAACAGGATGAGCAGCGAGTCGTCGACCTGCGTTTCGCCGCGGGCGCCCCGGTCGCGGTTGCCGAACCCGTCCAAGTACAGCATGAAGGCTGCCGTGTCGACGGCCTCCCAGTCCTCGATCGGGGTACCGGTGGCGGTGAACCAGGCGGCGTCGGGCAGCGGTTCCTCCCGTCTGCGCACGGGCAGGCCGGTCGGGTAGCGCCGGCGCCGCAGGAGCGGATGCCGGGCGCGGAGAGTGGCCAGCGCCGCGACGAATGACCGGAGCTGTTCGTCTGCGCCGTCCCAGTCGATCCAGGTCAGTTTGTTGTCCTGGCAGTACGCGTTGCTGTTGCCGGCCTGAGTTCGGCCCAGTTCGTCGCCGTGCGACAGCATCGGTACCCCGGAGGCCAGGAACAGCGTCGCGAGCAGGTTGCGCCGCTGCCGGTCCCGCAGCGCCCGCACCGCCGGATCGTCGGTCGGGCCCTCCGTGCCGCAGTTCCACGACCGCTCGTCGGCCGGGTCGGCGTCGTCGAGGTTGGCCTCGTTGTACGGCCGGTCGTACGAGACCAGATCGGCGAGGGTAAACCCGTCGTGCGCGGTGACGTAGTTGACCGACACGGTCGGCGGGCGGCCGGTGACCTGGTAGAGGTCCGCCGAACCGAGGAATCGCGCGGCGAATCGCGCGGCGGTGCCCGGCCGGCCGCGCCACAGGTCGCGCACGCAGTCGCGGAAGTCGTCGTTCAGCTCCCGCCAGGTTGGCGGGAAGTGCCCGGTCTGGGTACCGTACGGCCCCAGGTCCCACGGCTCCACGATGACCTTGGCCAGCTGGAGGACCGGGTCGTTGACGATCGCGGTGAGCAGCCCGCCCAGCCGATCGAACTCGTCGGCGTCCCGGGCCAGCGCAACGGCCTTCGGCAACCGGAACCCGTCCACGTGCATGTCCTGGACCCAGTACCGCAGGATGTCGAGCACCCACTGCCGCACCGCCGGGTGCCGCACCGAGATGGTGTTGCCCGCGCCGGTGAAGTCCTGGTAACGGCGCGGGTCGTCTGGGTCCAGGCGGTAGTAGGCCGCGTTGTCGATGCCTCGCAGCGACAGGGTCGGTCCGAGGTGGTCGTCCTCGCCGGTGTACGCCAGCGGCAGGTCTACCAGGACCTCCAGCCCGGCCGCGTGCATGGTGCGGACCATCGCTTGGAACTCCCGGACCGGGTCGCCGGTCACCGAGTACGCCGAGTGCGGTGCGAACGGCGCGATCGTCCGGTACCCCCAGTACTCGCTCAGCCCCCGCGTGGTCAGCTCGGGGGGGCTGGTGAACATCGCGACCGGCATCAGCAGCACACTCGTGACGCCGAGTGCGGTCAGATGGGCGAGCACGGGGGGCTCGGCGAGCCCGGCGAACGTGCCGCGGGCCTCGTACGAGACCGCCGGATGCTGAGCGGTCATGCCTTTGACGTGGGTCTCGTACAGGACCGTCAAGTCCCACGGCACCCGCGGCGGCCGGTCAGTGCCCCAGTCGAAGTACGGGTTGACCACCACCGCCTTGGGCACGTGCGGCGCCGAGTCCAAGTCGTTCAGCGAGTCCGGGTCCTCCGGGTCGTAGCCGAGGACCGCGTCCGCATTCCCGGCCACCGTCCGGTGCACCGGCTGCACCGGATCGGCGACCGGCAGGGGCACGGTGCCCAGGGTCGACGGCCGGCTGCCGTCGAAGCCCACCCGCCGCAGCGCGAGCCGGGCGGCGTCGGCGACCTCCGGTACCGGGTCGATCGTGAGCCGGTGCAGGGCCCGCTCGGCCGCCTCACCGGCCGGCGAGCTGTGCAACAGCTCCCGCAGTCCGGCCACCGCACCGCGCCGCATCCACCACTGGTCGGCCGACGTGGCGGCCAGCAGCTGCCGCGGCAGGGGTGAGGTGTGCTCGGCCGAGGTGCTGCCCGGCCGGCTCTTGGCGACGATGAGCCGACCCTCGACCTGGGAGTTGGCGCGGGTGGGCGTCTGCGCCGCGGTCTGCGCGCGCACTCGGTCGTAGACGAAGTCGTACAGCTCGTCGGCGGAGATCAGCCCGTCGCCGTCGCGGTCCGCGCGGGCGTCACGCAACCCGGCAAGCACCGCCCCGGTGAACAACGACGGCTCGTCCTGCCGGCGGCTGGTCACCTCGCGCTCGTAGGCGTACTGGAGGGCTGTCGAGGCAGTGATGACGTACCGGCCCCGGCCGTGGAACTCGGTCACCGCGTTGTCGCTGCCGCTGCGGTTACGCAGCCCTTTCGCAAAGCTGCCGCTGTAGCAGCAGTCCAGCAGCAGCAGAATGCGCCTGGACGGTGACTGCTCCATCTGGTCGTTGACGAAATCGGCCTCGATCGCCGTCGCGCCAAGGTACGCCAGCTCCGTCGACGCGGTGCACAGGTACAGCCGGTTCGTCGGCCCGGCCCGCTTGCCGTGCCCGGAGAAGTGCAGCAGCAGCTGGTCGTCGTTGCCGGCCGACCGGAAGAAGCCCTCGATCTCCCGCCGGACCTCCTCGGTCGGCCGGTCCAGCAATGTGGTAACCGCATAGTCGCCGATCTCCGGGTCGCTGAGCACGGCTGCCAGCTCCCGCGCGTCGGCAGCCGCGCCCGGCAGATCGGTCAGACCCGGGTCACGGTGGGTCTGCGTGGCCACGATCAGCGCCCGGCGGGTCACGGCGTCAGTCCCGCTCCGACTCCGCCAGGAACGCCTCCACCAGCCGCGCCTCCGTCTCGGCCGACGTGCCGGTCAGCTCGACCTCCCGGTCACCAAACTTCAGCCGCACGCTGACCCCCGGCCGGCGGGTACGCCATTCACGAACCAGTGTGAGGGTCTCCCGCAGCAGCGTCACCCCGGCCGTGACCGCCACGACAAGCGCGCCGATGGCTGCTGGGTCGACCGCACGCGCACCAGCCGGCGGCGGTTCGTCATCGGCGGCCGGCGTGCTGCTGATCCCGGCGTCGGCCAGCTCCAGTCGCAGGCTGGTGGTGACCTCGTCGAGCTGCTCGGCGTCCAGCGCCGGATACCATAGATCGATCCGCAGTTTTGTCATCGCCGCCTCTCGTCGCGCTCCGTGACGAGTATGTCGCACCGATGGCCGCCGCACGAGCATCTGCGGAGCGCGGACACTCCCGACCGGATAGGGTCACCGGTACCTGGCCAGGAGATCTCCAGGAGCGAGCCGCGCGACAGGGTCAGCGGTCATCGCCCCGCTCCGGGTCGCGCACGGCCCGGACGACGGCGTCCAGCGCCGTCCGCGCGGCCCAGCGACGGATCTCGTCCCGGCTCCCGCCGGGTCCGTGGAACGGCAGGCAGCGCACCCGCCCGCCATAGGAAAGCCCCACGTACAGCGTGCCGACGGGATGTCCGTCCTGCATGGTCGGCCCCGCCACCCCGGTGGTCGACACGCCGATGGCCGACCCGAACCGCTCGCTCACCCGGGCGGCCATCTCGCAGGCGGTACGGCAGCTGACCGGGCCCTCGGTGCCCAGCGTGTCCGGGCTGACGCCGAGCACGTCGCGCTTGGCCTCGGTGGCGTAGGTAATCATGCCGCCCAGGTAGAACGTCGAGGCGCCGGGCACCGAGGTGACGAGTTCGCCGAGCATGCCGCCGGTGAGCGACTCGGCCGTGGCCAGGGTGAGGCTTCGCTGCCTCAGCAGGTCTGCAACGATCTCTTCAGGAAGCAATGTCGTGCCCATCGTGAGCCTTGGGTCGCGGTATCGAAGATACGTCGGTGCGCAGTCGCCGCCTGCCGCCACCGACCGCGCGGCGACCGGACCGGCCGGGCTGTCGCGGCGCCGCCGCCGCGCCCCTGCGCCGGCCCATCGCCCGGATCGTCGGGCAGCCGGCGCGGCGATTGCCACCCAGGCGCGCCGCGATGGGCACCCAGTCGGGTCCCGTCGGACCCGATGCGCTGCCCCGGCGCGGCCAAGTTAATTCTGTATGCGCCACTGCGAACGCATCAACGATCGTCATTGTGTCGCTCGTCCCGGGTCACTAGGGTGGGCAACACTCTCTATATAGAGACGCTCGTCATTGCCTTGACCCCACCCCCAGGAGGCATGAACAGTGTCCAGACGTTTGTGGATCCCCATTCTGGCCCTTGCCGCCGGTGTGCTTCCGGTGCTGTCCGGCACCGCGCTGGCGCTCACCGCGCCCGGCGGCGCGCCGCCCGCCGCACCCGCCCCCGCACCCGCGCTCGACCCGCGCGTCACCCGGGTCGGCGAGGAGCGCGCCAGCGGCGCCGAGCTGCGCTATGCCAGCACCGGCCGCCTCTCGCGGACCACGGTGCACGCGCCCGGCGCCACGTACGTGAAGGTGCACTTCTCCTCGTTCAGGGTGCTCCCCGGCGACTACGTCACCGTGGCCGATCCCAGCGGCCGGGAGGTGCACACCTACCGCGGCGACCCGACCCGGGGCGGCAACGTCGGCGGCTCCGACCACACGGTGCACGGGCCGACCGGCTTTGCCGCGCTGTCCATCGACGGCGACACCGCGATCGTCACCCTGCACTCCGCCGCGCCGCGCCGCGACGCCGCGGCGCTGGGCCGCCAGGGCTACGGCGTGCGCATCGACCGGCACTTCCGCGGCTTCACCCGTGCCGAGGTGGCCGCGCAGAACCCGTCCACCCTCAGCGTGTGCGGCACCGACGCCCGGCGCGACGTGGTCTGTTACCAGAGCAACCATCCCACCGAGTACGCCAAATCCCGCGCCGTGGCCCGCCAGCTGTTGCGCGGTACCGGCCACTGCACCGCCTGGCGCGTCGGCAACACCAACCGGATGCTGTCCAACGC
The DNA here is from genome assembly GCA_035553735.1 of Pilimelia sp. Taxonomy (GTDB): domain Bacteria; phylum Actinomycetota; class Actinomycetes; order Mycobacteriales; family Micromonosporaceae; genus DATMJT01. The sequence goes on along the minus strand of DATMJT010000483.1, from coordinate 561 downwards.
CCACTGCATCGAGAGTGCGGCCGACCTGGCGGCCAGCGAGTTCCAGTTCGACTACGAGTGCGCCACCTGCGGCGGCAACAACCCGCGCGCCGGGACGAAGGTCAGCGGCGCCGAGCTCATCAAGATGAGCGGGCTGAACAGCCTGGACTACACCCTGTTCAGCGTCAACAACTTCGCGGCGATCCAGCAGTACGGCACCCTCTACCTGGACAACCGGGCGCCGGTGCAGAACGAGACGATCTACATTCCGGGCCACGGCGACACCCGGCCGAAGCGGCTGTCGCTCTACGAGGAGAGCGACGGCGGCGCCCGCTGCAAGATCGATGTGGTGTCGTCGGGCGTCAACACCGGCTACCGGTGCGACACCTCGGGCGGCAACTCGGGCTCGCCGGTGCTGGCCGCCAGCTCCCACAAGGTCATCGCCCTGCACCACCTCGGCGGCTGCCCGAACTGGGGCACCCGCATCACGTTGGTCTACGCCGAGATTGCCGGCCTGATCGACAACAACGATGGCGGAGGCCCCGCCCCGTCGCCGACGCCCACCCGGTCGCCCAGCCCGAG
>DATMJT010000482.1:0-6123 GCA_035553735.1 Pilimelia sp. | reverse complement strand
GGCCGGGGCGGGGCGGCGCGCCGCGAGGCTGGCGGCGAACCGCAGCGCCCGCCAGGTGCGGACCCGCCGGGCGGCGTGCGGGTCGTCGGCGATCGCGTGCAGCTCGCCGAGCCACTCCCGGCCCCGGTCCGTGCGCAGCGGCGCCGGCCAGCGCCGGGCGGCGTAGGCGAGCAGGGCCACCGCCAGGCGGGGCGGTCGGCGGCCGCTCACCGGGCCCACCGGTGGGCGGTCGCCGGCCGCGGCGCGGTGGCCGGGCGGGTCTGGGCGTGCAACGCGGCCAGCTCGACCCGGCCTGCCTCGGCGCCCGCGGCGGTGAGGCGGTAGTAGCGACGGGCCGGTCGGCCGGCGGCGGCCGGGTCCACGTCCTCCCAGCGGGCCTGGAGCCAGCCTGCCTCCTCCAGCCGGGCCAGGATCGGGTACAGCGTGCCGCTGGGCAGGCCGGTGGCGCGCATGAGGTCCAGCCCGTACCGGTCCGCCGCCGGCTCGGCGACCAGCACGGCCAGAACCCTCGCCACGGGCACGGTGATCCGCACCGCTTCAGTCATGCGACGACCGTAGCGGCCCCTTGGTCGCATGTCTACATAGGCGCGGGCAGGCCCAGCACCTCCGGCCCGTCCGGCATCAGCTCGGCGAGGTCGGCGTCGCGGGGCACCCGGTACGGGGCCTGCCACCGTGCGGCGTGTCGGGCGGGCCGGACCTGGGCTCCAGGACCACCACCGCGGTCTCCGTGGACCGCAGCGACGCGTACCCGTCAAGGTTCCTGTCGATCTCCCGCCAGCGGGCCCACAGCCGCCGCCGCTCCTCCCCGGTTGCGGCGCGACCGCGTACCAGCCTCCTGCCGTCGACCAGCTCGACGATCGCGTCCGGCTGCGCGCGGAGGTTGAGCCACCAGGCGGGCTCGCCGTCACCCCACCCGTTGATCGCCATCGAGACCACGTTCGGGCCGTCCTCGAAGTATCCGATGATGACGCTGCGCGGCTGGCCCGTGCGGCGCCCGGTGGTGGTCAACCGCAGCGCGCCCCAGCCGTTGGCGGGTGGCCGCCACAGTCCGACCCGGCCGCCGAAGACCCGGTACAGGCCCCGGTGCACCGACCAGGCCAGCCGGACCACCCAGCGCGGCGGAATCCACGGCTTCTTCGCCCGGCGCTCGACCGACATGGCGACCTCCTACACGACTGGATGGCCAAGTGACGGACATGCTGGTGCCGCAGCGGCCGGGGCAGCCCGGAGACCGCGAGGCCGGGGTGGTGGGCCGGGCCGGTCAGTCATGCGGCGCCTCGTACTGGAAGACCGCGTCGAGCGGCAGGCCGAATATCCGTGCGATCTGGAACGCCATCTCCAGCGAGGGGGAGTAGCGACCCTGCTCGATCGCAATCACCGTCTGTCGGGTGACGCCAAGGCGGTGTGCCAGGTCGGCCTGGGTCATCCCGTCGGCGTCCGCACGCAGTGCCCGGATCCGATTGGTGACCCTCGTGGGCCTGGGGCTCATCAGAAGCCGCGCCGGTACAGGCGGAGCTTCGTGGTGGCCTCCACGACCGCGCCGACGGTGAAAACCAGGAAGAGCAGATTGCCGATCCAGAACGTGTGGGCGTCGAGCATCGTCAGGACGAGGGCAGCACCGGAGCCGACGCTGATCACGCTCATTGAGGCACGCCAGCCGAGTCGGCCGATCTCCTGGTCGCGGACATCAGACGTCACCTCGTCGCGGCTGGCCGGCGAGGACCCGCCGTTTCGGTTGGCCTCGGCGGCCACCGTCAACACGACGGTGAGCAGGACCGTGCCGGCGACGCCGAGCCCCATCGTCCACAGCAGGGGACGCACCCAGGAGATCTCCGTGACCGGCTGTGACAGCAGTCGGGGCACCATGAGTGCGAAGTAGACGCCCGAGGACACGAGCACGCTGACCAGGGAGGCCCAGACGGTGCGCTCCTTGACGGTCATCGGGATCTGTTCGTCGTCGCTGTCCAGGCGCGGTTCCGCAGCGGCCATGGCCCCTCCCTTGTCAAGAATCTTTGACACCACGACCGTACCGCGTGTCGCGGGACAGGTCAAACATCTTTGACATCGCGGGGGGGGATCCGTTCCGGCGGGCGCGGCGCAGGGCCGCCGTCGCGCTGATGTCGTCACACGGCGTGCCGCCTAGTCCAGCCAGCAGATCACCGCGTCACCGCTGGCGGCCGCCGCGGAGAAGTAGCGTGTGACGCCAGGTAGGTGGTGTGTCGCCCAGCGCAGCTCCCGGCGGTCGTCCCAGACCTGGGGATAGATCTCCTCCCGGCGAAGCTCCGCCAGGTCGACCCCGCCGAGGAGGTCCTCCTCGCCCAGCGGCGCCAGCTCCACGGCCGCGGCGACGACCTGTCTCGGGTTCAGGTAGCGAGGTGGCCCGTACCCCCAGTTGGCGTCCGACTCCTCGAAGGCTGCGAACGCCTCCTCGTCCTCGTAGTCGGGCACCTCTACGAACTCCTCGGCGCCAAGGACCAGTGGCACGCTGAATCCGTACCGGTCCAGCAGGAACTCCAACGCGTGCCACGTCTTGTCGGTGCTGAACCATCGATCGTCGTCGGAGCCCCGCAGCCGCGCGGCGAGTTCGTAGGCGGTACCGAGATCCCGTTGGGCGCGCGCCAGCTCGGCGGGCGTCACCCGCAGCCAGTTTCCGTTGATGCTCACGCGCGCAGGATAGGTCGGATCGGTCACGCCGGTGCACCGCACGCGGCACGACGGGTCAGCCCGGGGCCGAGCCGGTGCGCGATCTACATCGGACCGGTCCGGTGGCTACCGCGTCGGCGCCGGGCGCCGGGTGTGAGCACGCCGGAGGCCATGCTGGCCAGCGTCAGGGTCTCGCTGGTCAGCGTCGAGGTCTCGGCCCCAAGGAACCGCTGTGCTGCCTACAGGGCCCGGCCGAGCAGGAGACCAAGCCAGATCGTCGCACCGGAGCTGGTGCCGCCACCGGGCGAGGCGGGCTCCGCCGGGCTCACGTCCGCCGGGCGCGGTGGCGCCCACGGGCGACGTCGGCGGTGCTGGAAACGGCGCGGTCAACAGTCCCAGGGCGGTCCGCACAGCGCGTGGAACTCGAACGTCGCGGTGCGCGTGACATACCACCCGGTGGCGACGATCGTGAGCGAGTAGACGTTCGTCGGGGTGCTGGGCGCGGTGGTCACATAGAGCCGGGCGGAGCCGCCGGAGGTGACCGAGGGCGGGGAGAAGTGATAGGTCGCGCCGTGGGGCAGGCCGCGCACCGAGAAGGTGACCTGCTGCGCGGGCCAGGTCGTCGTGGTGGTGATCGCGTCGGTCAGGACTGCCTGGTAGCCGATCGTGCCGTATCCGCTGGTGGGAGACAGCCGCAGGCTGAAGTCGGGTGTCGTGGTCGTCATGGCGGCCCGGCCGGGTGCCGCGATGGACGCCACCAGCAGCATCGCACAGGTCATGCTGATGCAGGCTCGGCTCACCGAGCGCAAGATTCCCATGGTGATCCCCCATCGACTCGCGTCCACATTGTGCAGTCAACGGTAGACTTGCGTGGCGTCGCGGACAAGAGGTGCACCCAGCGAGTGCGTGCTTGCGATCCGATCGGTCGATGTACCCTTCGAGATCGCCGCTTCTCGGAAGGTGGCGTGCCACAAGCGTCGGCTCGCACCCCACCACGACGTCGCAGGAACGATCGGACGGCGATTCGAGCGTCACCGCCCACCGGCGGCGCAGAGATCGAGGAACGAGCTCGGTGGCGGCTACCGCATGGCCGGGCATGTCGGCGGCCGGTCAGACGCCGGCCAGACGTACGGCAGGTCCTCGGGCACCAGGCCGAACCGCGTGCCGTAGTGTCCGGGGTCCTTGCGCAGCAGTGCCGCCCGGTGGCTCAGGTGCAATCCAGGATCGCCCAGCCACGGGGGCAGGTCCCGGGCAGCGGCGAGGTCCGGCTGCCGCCGTACCGGCGACACGCCGCACCGGCTCTGCAGCTCCGTGGTGAGTGACGTGGCGCAGGTGTCCGCGTGACCGCGTGCCGTCCACACCCGGCAGATTTCCAACCCGTACCGCACCAGGGCCTCCTCGTACCCGGCCCACATCTTGACCGCGGGGTGGTGCCGCCAGCCGTACCCGGGCACCGTCAGGCCGCGCAAGATCTGCAGCGCTTCGACGCGTTGCTTGCCCAGCCTGCGGGCGTCAAGCGCGGCGGCCGTCGTCGCGAAGTCCGGGTACGGCAGGAAGGTTTGCACGCCCGGGGGCGTACCCATGCCGCGCCTGCTCAACCCGACCCCCGCTCGTGGGGCTCGGTGAGTCTGTCCCCCGACGCGTGGTGCGCGCCCGGATGGGTGGTTCCGCGGCAGCGGGGTCGGGACTGAACAGCGCCACCGCCAACCGGCGTGCGGCTCCGGATGCCCGACGGCATCGGGACCGCCGGCGGGCCGCTGTCCTGCCGGCGGTACGCGCGCAGCTCGTCATGGCCTACGCCCCTGGGTCACCTCGCCGGCGCTGCCCGGGTGGAGCCGGCCGCGGTGCCGGCTCCGCCGCCGCCGGCGCCCGCCGGGCGGTGGTGGCCGCCGCCGCGTTCGGGCTGGCCCTGCCGGTGCTGCCCGCGGGCGGGCTCGCCTTCAGCGGCGGCCTGGCCGCCACCGGGTTCGTGACATGCTGTCCGCCGGCGGGGCGTCCGGCCGGACCCAGCCTTCCCGGCTCCGCCCGGGCGTACGAGTCGGATGCTGAGGAGGGCTGCGTGGATCCGTACGAGGGGACCTTGGCGAGGCTCAGACGGCGGAGCTGCTCGGCTGCGCCGTCGGCACGGTCAAGAGTCGGGCCGCGGACGCGCTGGCGCGGCTGCGCCGCCTGCTGCCCGCCGTGGTCACGGAAGCACCGCAGGCCACGGAGGCGACGGAGGTGAACCCTTGAGGCTGGACGATGAGCGGGAGCGGCTGGCACGCGGCATCGACACCGACCCGGACCGGTCCCAGATCGTGCGGCGGGCGCGGCGGCGCCGGGCGGTACGCCTGGCCGCGGCGCCGGTCCTGGCCGGCTTGACGGGGCTGGCGGTTGCCCTCACGGCGCAGTGGTGGCCCGAGGCCGCGCGGCCGGATCCAACTCCCGCCGCAGCCCCGTCGGGCCCGCCCGTGCGGGTCCAGGCGACCCTGACCCCGCCGGTCGACCCCGTTGCCCTGCCCCCGGAGCGGGCCGTGGGGCCGGCAACCCTGCTCTACCGGGCGGGTGACCGCGTCTACCTGGTCACGGCCGGCGGTGCGCAGTACCTGGCGTCCGCACACGGCCCCGAGGGTGGCACCGTGTCCCTGTCTCCCGACGGACGCTGGTACCTGCGTGGCGGACAGCTACGCGACCTTACCGGCACCACGGTGCGGAAGATCGAGCTTTCGTTCTTCCACCCGCGGGCGTGGTCGCCCAACAGTCGGTGGCTGCTCGCGGACGCGTCCGGCTCCCAGTATCTGGTCGAGGTGCTGACGGGACGGGTCAGCCCGGTGCACACGCCGGGCATCGCGGTGTTGGACGACGGTGGCATCCTCGCCGCCGACCACGGTGAAGGCATCGATGTCGGCGATCCCAAGAAGGTGACGCTCAGGGTGCTGGATCCCGCCACGGGGCAGGTCCGCCGCGAGGTCGCGGTCGATGCCACTGGGGTGTTGCGGGGGGAGGAGGCCATCGAGGGTCGGCTCGGCATCTTCCGCGCCATGGTCGGGCCGCACGACCGGATCCTGTTCGTCGTCGTCGGCGCGGCGAACCCCACCATGCTGGGTCTGGTGGCCTCGCTGCGCGACGGGCGGATCCTCGGCCGCGTCGACCCGCCTCGCCCGCAGGAGCACTGGGCCCTGCTGGGATTCACCGGGCAGGGCGTGCTGCAGCGGAGTATGCGGTTCGGGTCGTCCGACGCGCCGGACGTCGCTCCGCAGGAGCTCGTCGCCATGGAGCCCGACGGCGTCGCGACGTCGCGGTATCAGCTGCCGTCGCGGGTCGAGGTCCTGGTGCCCGGTTCGTCGCTGTTCGCGTAGGCGCATCGCGGGCCAAACCCGGCGGCGTACCGAGTGGCGCCGGCGGCACCCGCGCGACAAACCGACGTTGACAGCCCCGACCCGTCCTTCCACACTGGCCCGATGCGTTCTCCCCTCGTCCCTGCCGTGGTCGTCGCCGCGC
>DATMJT010000481.1:0-2557 GCA_035553735.1 Pilimelia sp. | reverse complement strand
GTGCTCGGGGCACCAGCGCTCCGCCGCCGGCCGGAGCACCCCGCGCCCCCGGCCGGCGGCGGAGCGCTGGTGCCCCGAGCACCGGTGCGTGCCCGCCAGCGGCCGGCGGCGGGCGATCAGGGCCGGTCGACGTCGCTGGCGATGTCCTCCTGGTAGCTGGCCCCGAAGTCCGACTCGCGGGTCAGCGGCTTGGCCCCGCCCTCCGGCGGTCCGGCCAGCGTCTGACCGGCGGCCAGCTCCGGGAACTTCGCGTCGAACGCCGGCCGCTCCGAGCGGATGCGCGGCATCCGGTCGAAGTTGCGCAGCGGCGGCGGGCAGGAGGTCGCCCACTCCAGGGAGTTGCCGTGCCCCCAGGGGTCGTCCACGGTCACCACCGGACCGGCCTTGTAGGACTTCCAGACGTTGTAGACGAACGGCAGCGTGGACGCGCCGAGCACGAAGGAGCCGATCGTGGAGACCATGTTCAGCGCGGTGAACCCGTCGGTGTCCAGGTAGTCGAAGTACCGCCGCGGCATGCCCTCGTTGCCCAGCCAGTGCTGCACCAGGAAGGTCAGGTGGAACCCGATCGAGGTGAGCCAGAAGTGCACCTTGCCCAGTCGCTCGTCGAGCATCCGGCCGGTCATCTTGGGGAACCAGAAGTAGATGCCCGAGTAGACGGCGAACACGATGGTGCCGAACAGCACGTAGTGGAAGTGGGCCACCACGAAGTACGAGTCGGAGACGTGGAAGTCGACCGGCGGGCTGGCCAGCAGCACACCGGAGAGGCCGCCGAAGAGGAAGGTCACCAGGAAGCCGATGGCGAACAGCATCGGCGACTCGAAGGTGAGCTGGCCGCGCCACATGGTGCCGATCCAGTTGAAGAACTTCATACCCGTCGGCACGGCGATGAGGAAGCTCAGGAAGCTGAAGAACGGCAGCAGCACCTGGCCCGTGACGAACATGTGGTGCGCCCACACGCTCATCGACAGCGCGGCGATGGCGATCGTCGCGCCGACCAGGCCCTTGTAGCCGAAGATCGGCTTGCGGCTGAAGACCGGGATGACCTCCGTCACGATGCCGAAGAACGGCAGCGCGATGATGTAGACCTCCGGGTGGCCGAAGAACCAGAAGAGGTGCTGCCACAGCAGCGCGCCGTTGGTCTCGGAGTGGAACACCTGGGCGCCGAGGGTGCGGTCGGCCAACAGGGCGAACAGCGCGGCGGCCAGCAGCGGGAAGACCATGATCACCAGGACGCTGGTGACCAGGATGTTCCAGGTGAACATCGGCATCCGGAACATCGTCATGCCCGGCGCCCGCAGCGTCAGGATCGTCGTGATCATGTTGACCGCGCCGAGGATGGTGCCCAGGCCGGAGATCGCCAGGCCGACGATCCACATGTTCCCGCCGGTGCCGGGCGAGTGCGCCGCCGTGCTCAGCGGCGTGTAGGCGAACCAGCCGAAGTCCGCCGGCCCGCCGGGCGCCAGGAAGCCGCCCATCGCGATCAGGCCGCCGAACAGGTAGAGCCAGTAGGCGAAGGAGTTCAGCCGGGGGAACGAGACGTCCGGGGCGCCGACCTGCAGCGGCACGATGTAGTTCGCGAACGCGAACACGATCGGCGTGGCGAAGAACAGCAGCATGACCGTGCCGTGCATGGTGAACAGCTGGTTGTACTGCTCCGGCGAGAGCAGCTGGCCACCGGGCCGCGCCAGCTCGGCCCGCATGATCAGCGCCATCAGCCCGCCCACCATGAAGAACGCGAAGGACGTGACCATGTACATGATCCCGATCTGCTTCGCGTCCGTGGTGCGCAGCAGCCGCGCGAGCGCCGAGCCCTTGACCGGCAGGTGTACCGGTGCGGGCCGGGTCGCGATGGGCTGTGGAGCGACGGTGGTCACGGATGCCTCCGGTCCTGTCGGTAGTCCCGTGCGGCACGCGTCCGACGATCTCACCAGGCGTGCCTGAAGAGGCAGAATAGTCCCCGAGCCGGTGCCCTCCGGCGCGGGGTGGCCGACCCGCCGAAGATCCTCCCGGCGTACCGTCCGAGGCCCGGTGCGGGCGGCACTCTGACCCTCAGTGAGTGCGGTCCCCAGCACATCCGCCGGTGGCGCGCGGATCACATCGCCGCGGGCACGGCGCGTCGACCGCGGCGAAGACGGACCGGATCGTGCACGCCGTGTTCGTTACCGCTGTGGGTGATGACTTGATCCGGCGCAACCCGTGCCGGAGCAAGGGGGCCGGGCCGGACCAAGCCGAGGAACGACCGACGGCCACCGTGTAACAGGGGTTCGCCATTGCCGAGGCGATCCAGCCGCGCTATCGGCTGCCGGTCCTGGTGTACACGGCGGCGACGTTGGTGGCGTGGTTGGCGTCGTGCGGGTTGTACATGTTCAGCCCGCAGGGCGAAGTGGCGTCGGTCGGGTTGTTGGCGTGGTCGTTGTGTGGGCTGCCGGCGTTGGCGTTCTTCGCCGGGTACTTCACGCTCGCGGTGTTCGGCCGTCCGCGGATGCAGACCGGCGCCCGGGTGGATCACTCGGTGCGGCTGGGCGGGGTGATCTGCTTCGGGGGGATGTGGCTGGGG
>DATMJT010000480.1:0-2078 GCA_035553735.1 Pilimelia sp. | reverse complement strand
CCCCACCACCCGGCACCGGGCTGCACCCCACCATCCGGCACCGGGCTGCACCCCACCACCCGGCACCGGGTTGCACCCCAACCGCAACCGGATACCCACCCGTAGCGGCGTTCGCGGCCCCACCATGAGCGGTAACCCACGACACCTGGAGACGCGCATGGGCAGTCAGCTGGTCCTCGTCGCCGACGACGACCCCGACCTGCGGCAGTTGCTCGCCTCGGCCCTCGAGGGCGCCGGCTACCGGGTGGTCACGGCCAAGGACGGCAACACCGCCGCCCGGATCGTCACCGTCGCCCGCCCGGCGGCCGTGGTCACCGACGTCCGGATGCCGGCGGCGTCCGGGCTGGAGCTGTGCGAGCTGGTCCGGCGCAACCGCGACATCGCCGAGACCGTCGTGGTGATCGTCTCGGCGGCCAGCCAGGACCACGAGGTGCGCGCCGGCTTCGCCGCCGGCGCCAACGACTACCTGGTCAAGCCCTTCTCGCCGCGGGACCTGGTCCGTCGGGTGCGGGAGCTGCTGGAGCCGGCGGCGAGGCTCGCCGAGGCCTGACCCGCGCCGGCAGCGGCTGCAGGCCGAGGGCGCCACCGGGGTGGTCCGAGGCCAACGCCCGGCAGGCCGAGGGCGCTACCGGGGTGGTCCGAGGCCAATGCCCGGCAGGCCGGCTCCGGCCGCCGGGCCGAACCGCCGGCCGTCCGGGTGCGGCGGGCCGCGACCAACGCGACGACGACGCCGCCCGGCCGGGCGGCGTCGTCGTGGTCGCTGAGTCGTCGTTGCCGAGTCGGCGTCGTCGTCGCCGCGCCGCCGGCGTCGTGACCGCCGCGGATCAGGTGCCGCCGGATCCGCCGGCCGCCGCCGAATCACGCCACGCCACCTGCGGCGAGCGGTAGAAGTCGATGCCCAGCGCCGTCCACCGCGGCCCGTGGCCGGCGAGGCGGGCACGGAAGCTCTCCCAGCCCAGCGCGGCGGCCGGCGACCAGCCCAGTTCGGCGATCGCGGGCAACCGGGGGAACGCCATGTAGTCGAGGTGCTCCCGGGTGAGCAGCGTCTCGCTCCACAGTGGCGCCTCGACGCCGAGGATCGCCGACTCGGGCACGCCGGCCAGGTAACTGCCGGGCTCCCACTCGTACGCGGTCCGCACCTCGATCAGACCGGCCCAGGACAGGCCCAACGGCGTCTCCGGCGTGTACTTCATGTCGAGGTACGCCTTGCTGGCCGGCGAGAGCAGGACCTTGGCGCCCTTGTCCACGGCGGCGAGCAGGTCGGCGTCGGGGCCGCGGCGTCCCCAGAACTGCACCACCCGGCCGGGGGAGTGGTCGGCGTCGCCGACCTGGTGCCAGCCGACCACCGTCTTGCCGAGGTCGGTCACCATCGGCTGGACCCGGTTGAGGAAGGTGCGGTAGTCCTCGGCCGGGGTCACGTGCGCCTCGTCGCCGCCGATGTGCAGGTACGGGCCCGGGGTCAGGGCCGCGATCTCGCGCAGCACGTCCCGCACGAAGGTGTAGGTGGTCTCCTTGTGCACGCACAGCGAGCTGAAGCCGACGTCGATGCCGGTGTAGAGCGGCGGCGCCACCCCGTCGCAGTTCAGCTCCGCGTAGGAGGCCAGCGCGGCGTTCGTGTGCCCCGGCATGTCGATCTCGGGCACGATCGTGATGTGCCGCGCGGCGGCGTGCGCCACGATCTCGCGGTACTGCGCCTGGGTGTAGTAGCCGCCGGGGCCGCCGCCGACCGCCGTGCTGCCGCCGTGGGTGGCCAGCCGGGGCCACGAGTCGATGGCGATCCGCCAGCCCTGGTCGTCGGTCAGGTGCAGGTGCAGGTGATTGATCTTGTAGAGGGCCAGCTGGTCCAGGTAGCGCTTGACCACGTCGACGCCGAAGAAGTGCCGCGACACGTCCAGCATCGCGCCCCGGTAGGCGAACCGCGGCCGGTCCACGATGCGTCCGGCGGGCACGGCCCAGTGGGCCCGCTGCACCCGCCGGTGCTCCACCTGCGCCGGCAGCAGCTGGCGCAGGCTCTGTACGCCGTGGAACAGGCCCGCGGCGGTGCGGGCCCGGATCACCACCCCGCGGGCGTCGATGTC
>DATMJT010000479.1:0-2981 GCA_035553735.1 Pilimelia sp. | reverse complement strand
ATCCTGAACCGCTCATACGGCTCGTCGGGGTGGGCTCCGGTGGTCGGGGACTGGGACGGCAAACGGCACCGACACGCAGGGCATCGCCGCGCCCTGACGACGTACCCGCCCTCCCCGGAGGGCCGGTGGTCGATGACGGCGGTCTCGCCGGTTGCAGAATTCTGCAACCGGTGGGACGGCCCTCTTCCCTCCCCAGGTGTCAGCTGATTCGCTGTCCGCGCCGGCCCACTGCCGTGTGCAGCGGGCGACACGGGAGGGCGCAGGTCCTCGGTCGGGGGAGAACCGAGGACCTGCCGGCGCTCACCCGGTGGCGGGTGCCGGCGACGCCGCCCTGAGGACGGCACCGCGAAGTTCGTCCGCCGCGGGTGAGCCTGCCGCCGATCGCGTTGGAGGGGAACCATGATCCGCCGTACGTCTCGACAGCTTGCCACCCTCGTCGTCTTGGCGGCGGGATCGGTGCTGGCCGTGGCCCTCACCACCGGGCCGAGTTCGGCCAGCACCGATCCGCCGGCGCCGGCGCCGAGCGCCACGCCTGGCGCCGGCAGTGGCACGCCGCCCGGTCCCGGCGTGCCGTCACTGAGTGCGACACCGCGACCGCTGTCGCCCGTGTCACCCACCGTGAGCGAGGTGCCCTGGCTCCCGGCGCCCTGCGCGAGCGGACGGCTCGAGTCGGTGACCGGCGCGGGCGGAAGCGCCATCATCCAGGCCGAGGTCACCCTGTGTGGCAAGTGGACCAGCTCCTACAGCTTCACGCTCGCCGTCTTCCGGCCGCGCTGGGAGCGGGCGATCGTGACCAGTGGGGAGCTGAAGCACTACCGCCCCGACGGCCCGACCACCGCCAGTACGAACATCGTCCCCCCGGCCACGGGCGCCATCGGCGTGTGCCTGATGCGCTCCGAGAGTGCCCGGCTCGCGTGCCTGCGGCTGGAGGCCGACGGCGCCGGTGGCGTCACCGCCACGTCGGTGCCCGTTGACGATCCGCTGGTCGCGTACCCGGTGTACTACTTCCAGGACAACCTGCCGCCCCCGGGCGGACACTGCGCCTCCTGCGTGACGACCGGGCGGACCTGACCCTGGTCGCCGCCAGTCAGGCCGAACCTTCTCCACACCCTGCGCCATCGACTCGGCCGGTGTCTTGACGACCGACCTGACACGCCCGCAGCGACAACACCGAGCAGTGACTGGCCGGCGGCTGGACCGCCATCTCGTACGACACCGTATTGCCGCTCAACGATGCGATGATGCGCAACCGCCCGGCGGAGTCGGGTGACCGGCCACTGCAGGCCGCCGCGGCGGCGCGCCTACGTCAGGAGACGCGCCTACGGCCCGCCGCGCGTCGGCCGCCCGGTAGCGGTGGCGGGTTCGGTCGGGCTGCCGGCCCCGCCGAGGTGACCGCTCGTCACGCTCCGGGGCGGTCGATACACCGATGCGGGGCGCCCGGGCCCGCCGGACCGTCGGGACTGGTCGTCGCGCGCCCCGGCCGGCTGGACGAGCGCGGTCTACGGGGTGTCGGGCAGGCCGAAGATCGGGAAGAGGTCGGGCCTGGGGAAGCCGACGATGGCGGCGACGTGGTCGCCCGCGATGGTCAGGACCATGATGCCGTAGCGGTGGCGGTGCCCGGTGTCGGCGTCGGGCAGGTACGCCGCCAGCGCCGGCTGCCCGTTGGCCCCGGTGACGACCAGCCGGATGAGGTCGAGCCGTCCGCCGGCGGGCACGGTGGCGAAGAAGCCCGCCACCGCCGCGCAGCCGCTGATGACGATGCCCAGTGGCGGCATCGTCAGCGTCACGTCGGCGCGCAGCAGGGCGGTGAGCGCCGGGATGTCGCGGGCGTGCCAGGCCCGCAGGAACCCGTCCAGCACCCGCCGCTGCCGCTCGTCCAACGGGCCGCCGACGGCGTCGATGGTCGGCACGCCGGAGAGGGTGGCGCGAGCGCGCTGGAGTGCGCTGTTCACCGCGGCCACCGTGGTGTCGAGCAGGTCGGCGACCTCCCGGGCCGGCATGCCGAGCGCGTCGCGCAGGATCAGCACCGCCCGCTGGGTGGCCGGCAGCATTTGCAGCGCGGCGACGAACGCCAACGCCACGCTCTCCCGCCGCTCGACGATCGCGGCGGGGTCGGGGTCGCCGGCCGGCAACTCGTCGAGAAGGGCGTCCGGGTAGGGCTGTAGCCATGCCACCTCGGCCGCCGCCCGCACCGGGTCGCGACCCCGCTGGCTGATCATCTTCAGGCAGGTCGTGGTGCAGATGCGGTACAGCCAGTGCCGCAGGGGCCCGGTGCCCTGGAAGCCGGCTATGCCGCGCCAGGCCCGCAACATGGCTTCCTGCACCGCATCCTCGGCGTCGGTGTAGGAGCCCAGCATCCGGTAGCAGTGCAGGTGCAACGCTCGCAGGTGCGGTCCGACCAGTGCCTCGAACGCCGCACCGTCACCGGTGCGGGCGGTGGCGAGCACCGCGTCGGTGTCCGGATCGGCGGCCCGCTCCCGGCGCTGCGGCTGCGGGTCCGGCGTCTGTCGCTGCTCCCCGCTCACGCGGCCCATGGTAGCGCCGAGATGGGAGCACCGATGAGTTCAGCGTCGGACCGGGATCAGACATTGATGGAGGGCGAGCTGGCGCCGCCACGCCGGCCGGAGTCTGCGTCCCGGTGCCGGATCCCGACCACCGTGATCGCCCTTTTCTACCCGGCACCGGGCAACCACCTCGGCGGGCCCGTTCCACAGTGGTCAACAGCCACCGCTCCATCGAGGGCCAGCCACGGATCGACGAAGGACGGATCGACGAAGGAGGACATCGTGATCAGCAACATGCACCGGACCGGTGCGCCGAACGCGGTCGACGACGTATCGGAGGAGTTCTCGTGAGACGGTTGTGGCTTCTTCTTACCGCACTGCTGCTCCTGCCGGCGGGTTCCGCCGTCGTGCCGGTCGCGGCGTCCGCCGCCGCGGTGACCAACACCTACCTGACCAACCCGCTCGGCTTCGCCTACA
>DATMJT010000478.1:0-3870 GCA_035553735.1 Pilimelia sp. | reverse complement strand
GGGGTGCCGGTGAGCGGATGTATCGCACGGGTGATCTGGTGCGGTGGGGTGTCGGGGGGCAGTTGGAGTTTCTCGGTCGGGTGGACACGCAGGTGAAGGTGCGTGGGTTCCGGATCGAGTTGGGTGAGGTCGAGTCGGTGTTGGTGGGGCATCCGGGGGTGGGGCAGGCCGCGGTGGTGGTGCGGGAGGACCGGCCCGGGGACCGGCGGATCACCGCCTACGTGGTGCCCGAGCCCGGTGCCGCGCCCACCCCGGCGCAGCTGCGCGGGCACGCCGAGACGCAGTTGCCCGACTACATGGTGCCCGCCGCCGTGGTCGTCCTGGACAGCCTGCCCCTGACCCCGAACGGGAAGATCGACCACCGGGCCCTGCCCGCGCCCGGGAGCACCCACACCGGACAGCAGCCCCGCACTCCCCGCGAGGAGCTGCTGGCCACCCTCTTCGCCGACGTCCTCGGCCTCGACCACGTCGGCACCGACCAGGGCTTCTTCGCCCTCGGCGGGGACAGCATCCTGTCCATCGAGCTGGTCACCGCGGCCCGCCACGCCGGCCTGGTGCTGACGGTCCAGGACGTGTTCCAGCACCGGACCGTGGAGGCGCTGGCCGCCGTGGCGGTCAGTGACGAGTCGGTCACGCCGGCCCTCCAGGACGACGGCGTCGGCGAGTTCGCGCCGCCGCCCATCGTCGCCTGGCTGTCCGAACTGGACGGTCCCTACCAGGGCTACAACCAGTCGGTGGCGGTGCGCACCCCGGTCGCCGCCCGCGCCGACGACCTCGCCGCCGCGCTGGCCGCGCTGGTCGACCACCACGGCTCCCTGCGCAGCCGGCTCGTCGTCGGTGCGGACGGCCGGTGGCGCCTGGCGGTCCCGCCGCCCGGGCAGCCGGCGCCCGCCGACCTGCTGCGCCGGGTGGACGTCGCCGGGCTCGCCGAGGCCGACCGGACGGCCGTCGAGGCGGTGGAGGCCGAGCGGGCGCGGCAGCGGCTCGCGCCCGCCGACGGGCTGATGGTGCAGGCGGTCTGGTTCGACCTCGGCCCCGGCCGACCCGGGCGGCTGCTCCTCGTCGTGCACCACCTCGCCGTCGACGGGGTGTCCTGGCGGATCCTGCTGCCCGACCTGGCCTCGGCCTGGCGGGACGTGGTCGCCGGCCGCAAGCCGGCGCTGGACCCGGTCACCACGTCGCTGCGGACCTGGTCGCGCGGGCTGCACGAGGCGGCCCGCAGCGCGCAGCGGCTGGCGGAGCTGCCGACCTGGCGGCGCATCCTCGGGCGGTCCGAGCCGCCCCTGGGCGCGCGGGCCCTGGACCCGGCGGTGGACGTGGCCGGCACCGTGCGCTACCTGTCCACGACCCTGCCGGCGGAGCCCACCCGGGCGCTGCTGACCACCGTGTCCGCCGCGTACCACGCCGGCGCCGACGACGTGCTGCTGACGGGGCTGTCCCTGGCGGTCGCGCACTGGCGCCGCGGCAGGGACCCCCACGCCCCGACCGGGGTGCTGGTCAACCTGGAGGGCCACGGCCGGGAGGAGGGCAGCGTCGCCGGCGCCGACCTCGCCCGCACCGTGGGCTGGTTCACCAGCCTGTACCCGGTGCGCCTCGACCCCGGGGAGGTGAGCTGGCAGCAGGCGCGCGGCGGCGACCCCGCCCTCGGAGCGGCGCTCAAGCGGATCAAGGAGCAGCTGCGCGCGGTGCCGGACCGGGGCGTCGGATACGGGCTGCTGCGCTACCTCAACCCGGACACCGCGGCCGAGCTGGCCGGCGGGCCGGTGCCGCAGCTGGCCTTCAACTACCTGGGCCGGTTCGGCTCCCGGGGCCGGGCGCGCGACTGGGACCAGGTCTCCGACGTGGCCGTGCCCGCCCACCGGGACGCCGGGCAGGCCGTTGCCCACGCGTTGGAGGTCAACGCGGCGGCCCGCGACGGCGCCGACGGACCGCGGCTGGAGGTCACCTGGGCGTGGCCCTCGGCGCTGCTGTCCGAGGCGGCCGTACGCGACCTGGCCGACGCGTGGTTCGACGCGCTCCGGGGGCTCGTCCGGCACGCCGAGGACCCCACCGCCGGGGGCCACACGCCCTCGGACCTGTCACTCGGCCTGGACCAGGGCGAGATCGACGAACTCGAAGCCGAGCTGAGGAGCCTCGATTGAGCCGTTCACCCCTCCAGGACGTGGTGCCGCTCTCGCCGCTGCAGGAGGGCATGTTCTTCCACGCCAGGTACGACGAGCGCGGGCCGGACGTGTACCACGCGCAGTTCACCCTGGCGCTGCGCGGACGCCTGGACGCGGACCGGCTGCGCGGCGCCGCCGCCGGCCTGCTGCGCCGGTACCCCATCCTGCGCTCCGGGTTCCGGCAGCGCCGCAGCGGCGAGCCCATCCAGGTGATCCACCGGGAGGCGCCGCTGGCCTGGACCGAGGTCGACCTGTCGGCGCACGACCCGCAGGTCCGCGACCGCGCGCTGGCGCAGCTGCTCGCCGCCGACCGGCTCGCGCGCTTCGACCTGGCCACCCCACCGCTGCTCCGGTTCACCCTGGTCACCGTCGGGTCCGGCAGCTACCGCCTGCTGATGAGCAACCACCACATCCTGATCGACGGCTGGTCCTGGCCCATCCTGATGCGCGACCTGTTCGCGCTGTACGCCGCCGGGGACCAGCCGGCGGACCTGCCCGCGGTGGTGCCGTACCGGCGGTACGCCGACTGGCTGGCCGGGCAGGACGAGCGGTCCTCGCTGCGGGTGTGGCGGGACGCCCTGCACGGCGTGCGGCACCCGACGCTTGTCGCGCCGGACGCCGCGCCGAGCCGGGCGCTGCCCGAGCGGGCGGTGCTGGCGCTGGCGGACGACGAAAGCGGCCTGGGCGCCGCGGTGCAGCGACTGGCCCGGTCCGGCGGGTTGACGGTCAACACCGTCGTGCAGGCGGCCTGGGCGCTGGTGCTGCGGGCCCTGTTCGGCCGCGACGACGTCGTGTTCGGCACTACGGTGTCGGGCCGCTCGCCGGAGATCGGCGACGTGCACCAGCTGGTGGGCATGCTCATCAACACGGTTCCGGTCCGGGTGCGGGTGCTCCCGGGCGAGACCGTCGCCGAGCACCTGGCGCGGCTCGGCGCGGAGCAGGCTGAGCTCGTCCCGCACCAGTACCTCAGGCTGACCAGCGTGGTCGGTCAGACCGGACTGCCCGCGCTGTTCGACACCTTCGTGGTCTTCGAGAACTACCCCGCCGACTTCTCCGCCCGCGAGGTCGCTCCCGGGCTGCACCTGGCCGGCGTGGACGGCTACGACGCCGCGCACTACCCGGTGCGGCTGGCCACCACGCTGGCCGGCGGGCGGCTGGACGGCGTGCTGGAGTACCGCGGCGACCTGCTCGGCGCCGCCGCGGCGACGTGGATCGGGGAGGCGTTCGGCCGCGCGCTGCGCCATCTCGTGGCCGACCCGGCGGCCCCGGTCGGGCAGCCGGTGGCCCTGACCGCGCGGGAGCGGGCCACGCTGTTCGGCGCGCTGCCGGCGCTCGCGGTCCCGCCGGCGGCGGGCGCGCCGGGCACCGGCGCCCCGGCCGGTGGGGCGGCGCGGGCGGGTGCGCCCGCGCCCGGCCCGGTACCGCGGCCGGGCGCCGACGCCCCGGCGGGCCGGGCGGCGCGGGCGGCGACGCCGGACGAGGAGGTGCTCGCCGGCCTGGTCGCCGCGGTGTTGGGCGTGGCCGCGGTGGGCCCCGACGACGACTTCTTCGGTGCCGGCGGCCACTCGCTCACCGCGGTCCGGCTGCTGTCGCGGGTGCGCACGGTCTTCGGCGTCGAGCTGCCGATCCGGGCCGTCTTCGAGGCGCCGACGGTGTCCCGGCTGGCCGCCCGGATCCGCGGCGCCGCGGATCCGGGCGGCCAGCCGGG
>DATMJT010000477.1:0-9471 GCA_035553735.1 Pilimelia sp. | reverse complement strand
TGCCGTAGACGCGGCGCAGGTGGTGGCAGATGTCGCGGACGGTCATCCCGCCCGCGTAGAGACTGATGATCACGTCCGAGAGGCCGCCGAGGCGGCGTTCGCCCTTGGGCACCAGCATCGGGGTGAACGTGCCCGCCCGATCCCGCGGCACGTCCAACGGGATCGGCCCGATCTCGGTCTGCACCGTCTTTGAAGTGCTGCCGTTACGCGAGTTCCCCGACCCCTTGCCGGCGGCCTCGTGCTTGCCATACCCGAGGTGCGCGCCAAGCTCGGCCTGCAACCCGCGTTCCAGGACCGCCTTGCACATCTCGGACAGCAAACTTCCCGGCCCGGTCAACCGGCCCCCATCAGCGCGGACCTGGGCCACCATCTGATCGAGCAACTGCTCGTCCAGCAACGCCTTCACCGCCGGCGCGGCCGCGCCCGGCACCCCCTCGGACAACGGCAGCCGCGGCGTCAGTACCGCCTCGTCCTGCTCGCTGTCTTCGTTGCCCACGGTGACATGCTCGAACTCATCGGTCAGTGTCATGATCATGATCCTGTCTGCCCCGCCAGGCCGCACCCAGCGGAAAACGGATAATCCACTCATCCGTTACACAGACCTACCGACACGCCCCGGCCTGACGACCGAGGCCACACCGAAGAAGGCTCGGGCGTTCGTGCACTGGAACACCTCCGCCATCCGGGGCAAGCAGATCACCGCGGCGACGGCGCACTTCTACAACTTCTACTCCACGACCTGTACGGCGACCTCATGGGAGATCTGGTCGACCGGGGCGGCGAGCACAGCCACGCGGTGGACGAACCAGCCGTCCTGGCTGCACAACGAGGGCACGTCCACGCAGACGAAGGGCTTTAACTCCACCTGCAACGACGGGTGGGTGTCCGTACCCGCGGTGAACTTCTTCCAGCGGGCTGCCACCGCCAACCAATCCACCGGCTACATGGGTATCCGCGCGACGAGCGAGACCAGCGGCACGGGATGGAAACAGTTCCGCTCCCGCGACGCCGTGGACAGCGCGCAGGTGCCGTACGCCTCGATCACCTACAACTCGTACCCCGTGGTCGCCACGAGGTCCACGGTGCCTAGCACCACCTGCGTCACCGGGGCGAACCGACCGTACGTCAACACCACCACCCCCCAGCTCAACGCGGTCGTCACCGATGGCGAGAACTCGACGGTGCGACCCGAGTTCAAATGGACCACGGTAGCCGGTACCGCGGTCGGGAGTGCATTGCCGACCCCGGGCAAGGCATCGGGATCGACGTTCAGTACGACTGTTCCCGCCGGTCAGCTGAGCAATGGCGGCAGCTACGCCTGGCAGGTGCGCGGGTTCGATGGCACGGTGTGGGGGCCCTGGGCGGCCAACTGCGAATTCACGGTGGACACGGTCGCTCCCGGTGCGGCGCCGGCCGTGACCTCGACGGCATACCCCAGCGGAACCAACGTGTGGGCCGGTGGAGCCGGAGTGGCGGGCACCTTCACGTTCGCCGCCAATGGCACCAGTGACGTGGCGGCGTACCTGTACGGGCTGGATGCCGACCCCCCGACTACCGTAGTGAACGCGCCCAGCCTCGGCGGGAACGCGTCGGTCAGCATCACGCCGACCACGGACGGCCCGCACACACTCTACGTACGCTCACGCGACCGGGCGGGCAACCTGTCCCCCGTCACGCAGTACACCTTCAACGTCGGCGCAGGCGCGGTTCTGAGCCCCGCCCCGGGTACCGTGTCGGCGGGCAGGACCACTCTGGACGGAGTGGCGCAGCCGGCAGCGACCGGAGTGACCTACCAATGGCGGCGGGGCAACGCCGACACATGGGCGACGATCCCCGCCGGGGATGTGACCCTCTCCGAGGGCGGGGGCGCGGTCACCTGGCCAGTGGCAACCACCGGCGGCGGAGGGTTCCCGAAGCTGAACTGGAACCTGGAGGCCACCCTCAACGCCGCGGAGGCCGGACCGGACGCCCTGGACGGCCCGCTGCAGGTGCGCGCCTTGTACGATGGCGCACCCCAGCCGGCGACCAGCGCTGTGAAGTTGAGCCTGGACCGGAGCCGAGCCATGGCGGCGACCGCGCAGGTGGGACCGGGATCGGTGAACCTGCTCACGGGCGCGATGGTGATCTCCGCGTCGGACGTGTCGGTGGCTTCACCAGCAGCCGGTCTGGTGCTGTCCCGGACGTACAACTCCCGCCACGCAGGAGCCCTCGACCCGATGTTCGGCCCCGGATGGTCGTCCAGTGTCACGGCGGACGCCGCGTCCGCTCCGTACACCGGCCTGACGGTGACCGGATCGTTGGTGCAGGTGCAGCTGCCCGATGGAAGCAGCCTCGGGTTCACCCGTCACTCCTCGACCAGCGCGGGCGCCACGTACGATCCAGAGGTCGGTGCGGAAAGCCTGACCTTGAGCTACGTGACCGCGGGAGACACCTACACGCTGAAGGACGCGGATGGTCACGTCGTGGTGTTCACCCGCCCGGCCAGTACCCCGGTCGGTGAGTACGTGCCGACGAAGGTCACCGTTCCGGGCTCGGGGGAGACCGCCGTGTCGTGGGAGACGGTCACGGTCGATGGTGTGGCGGTGACCCGCCCTACGCGGATGCTGGCACCGGTGCCTACGGGTGTCACCTGCACGCCGACCTCGCCGGTGGAGCGCGGCTGCCGTTCCCTGTCTTTCGGCTACGCCACGACCACGACCGCCACGGGAACTGGCGAGGCGAACTGGGGCGACTACACCGGACGACTCACGACCGTGTCGTTCACCGCCTACAACCCCGCCACCGGCTCCACGGCGACGACCGTCCTTGCCCGCTACGCCTACGACAACACCGGCAAGCTGCGGATGAGCTGGGACCCGCGACTGGACCACAACGGTGACCACCTGGGCCCGAAGTACACCTACGACGCCGACGGTGTGCTGACGGAGCTTCGCCCGCCGGGACAGGAGCCCTGGCTCCTGGGATACACGACCGTGCCAGGCGACTCCGGCAAGGGCCGCCTGGCGACGGCCACCCGGTCGGCGTTGTCCGCGGGCACCGCCACCACCACGGTGGTGTACCGGGTGCCCACCACCGGCGGCCCCTACGACATGTCCGCGGGTCAGACCGCGCGATGGGGGCAGACGCGCCCACCGGTTGAGGCCACGGCCGTTTTCCCGCCGGATCAGATCCCGACCGGAAACCAGGCCAGCGGCGTGCTGCCTAGCTCATACGAGCGGGCCGCTATCACCTATGTCGATGCCAACGGCCGTGAGGTCAACACCGTTGCGCCAGGCGGCTACACCACTGCGGTGTGGTACGACCAGTACGGAAACACGATCCGGACCCTGGGCCCGGGAAACCTCAGCCGTGCCCTCGACGCGGCTCCCTCCGACAGCGCCGCCGAGGAGGCGGCCTTGGCGGAAAAGCTGTCCTCGGTCAACATCTACAGCCCCGACGGCCAGAACCTTCTCGAATCGCTGGGACCGGAGCACCCGGTGAGCCTGCCCAACGGCAGCGTGGTGCGGGGTCGAGCCCATACCAGGATTGCCTACGACGAGGGCGCACCTACCGGTGGCCCGTACAACCTGCCCACCACACAGACCAACTCCGTGGCCTACACCGCCAACGGGCAGACCTTCCACGCCGATGCCCGCACGACGACCACCGCATACGACTGGAACCTGCGCGAGCCCACCGCTGTCACCGTTGATGCCGACGGCCTCGCGCTGACTACCCGTACCACCTACGACGCCAATGGCCTGCCGACCTCGGTGACCACCCCGGGCGGTGGCGCCACCGACGACACACCCTCCACCCGCAAGACGGTCTACTACCGGGCCGGAACCGGCTCCGGCTTCGCCGAGTGCGACAGCCGTCCGGAATGGGCGAACCTTGTCTGCCGCACGCAGCCCGGCGGGCAGCCGGCCGGAGGTCCCGAACTTCCCGTGACGGTAACGACGTACGACATGTTCAACCAACCCACGACCAAGGTCGAAAAGACCTCCGCAGGGGTGCTGCGGACAACTACCACGACGTACGACGCCGCTGGTCGGATGAGCGAGATCAGCACCGCGGCCAGTGCGGGACTCGGCGACGCTGTACCGACGACCCGCGTCGTCTACCATCCCGCGACCGGGCTGCCCACGCATACCCGCAGCGTCGTCAACGGGACTACCGTGGACCAGGTCATCCGCACCTACGACGCGCTGGGGCGGCAGGCGACATATACCGACGCTGACGGAGTCACCTCCAGCGTCACCTACGACTTGCTCGGACGGGTCAAGACCGCCGATGACACCAAGTTCCACCGGACCTACAGCTATGACGACGGCCCGGAACGTCGAGGGCTACCAACCACGGTCACGGATCCGCTGCGCGGCACCATCACCGCGAAGTACAACGCCGACGGCGAGCTGATGGAGGAGACCTGGCCCAACGGCGTCGTCATTACGCGAGCCTTCAACGAGGCCGGCAGCCAGACCGGGGTGGTCTACAACCGTCCCGGATGCGGACAGGCCGACTGCACGGTCTACGCCGGATACGTGGAGAAGAACATCCACGGGCAGCAACGCTGGGCGGGCAGCAGTCTCGGGACGCAGAACCACTTCTACGACGACGCCGGTCGGTTGACCCTGACCACTGACACCATCGCCGGTGCCTGTACCAGCCGCAGTTACCAGTTCGACGCCTCCAGCAACCGCACCCGCCAGGTCTCCTACGCTCCAGCCACGGGCGGCGCGTGCCAGACCGACTCCGAGACCGCGGTACGGGAGAACTCCTACGACGCGGCGCACCGCATCAACGGCGGATACACGTACGACGCCCTCGGCCGCACCACCGTCCTGCCCGGCACGGACTCCGGAACTCCCGCCAGCGGTGACGTCGCCATCACCTACCACCAGACAGACCTGGTGAAGAGCATCACCCAGGGAAGCCGCACGACCAGCTACACCCTTGACGTCAACAGCGCCCGCATACGCTCCTGGAGCGACAACAACACCGGCACTGCAGTGACCCGACGGCATCACTACAACAGCGACGCCGACCTACCGGCGTGGACCGAGGAAGGCGATGGGACCTGGACCGGCTCGGTTACCGGGCTCAGCGGCATTGCCGGGCTGCGTACCACCGCGGGGATCGACTGGAAGATCACCAGCCTGCGCGGCGACCTGGTCGCCACGATCCACAACAGCGACCCGGGCCTCAGCGCCACCCACACCTACGACGAGCACGGCAACGCCCACAACCCGACCGACCTTGGCCAACGCCGCTACGGCTGGCTCGGCGCCGACCAACGCGCGGCCGACACCGCCGACGGCTCAGTTCTGATGGGTGTTCGGCTCTACAACCCAACCACCGCCCGCTTCCTCTCCGTCGACCCTGTCCCCGACGGAAGCCTCAACTCCTACGAATACTGCGGCGGTGACTCGGTCAACTGCACCGACTTGTCGGGCGAGGCCTGGATCAACTGCAACTCGAGCTGGATCAGTGGCAAGTGGAGTTACTCCTACAACATCCATTTCCCCCGATTTTCTGCAATTTCGCGTGCAAAGATTTCCCAGCGAGGCTTCACTCTCAATGGACGGTGCAACCTCTCGCATACGGCAACCAGGATGGCACTCCAGTACGCTGTCCCAGGTGTGGCGGCCGGCGTGGCGGCGGCAATCGGCTTTAAGTTCGGTGTGTGGGGGGCTGGCCTCGGGGCTGCCCTCGGGGTGTGGTTGGGTACGTTTGGATGGAACGAGTACTCTGAGAGGTGCACCCGAAAGCGCGGTCTGCGTCTGCGGTTCACCTACTTCGTCTACAGCGCCACGGTGACGGTATACCGTAGGTGGTGGGCGGGTGGAGGTTCCTACAGTTACACGTCGGTAAACGGCAGCGGTTACCCGTTGGGCTTTGCGTGTGTTTGAGTCTAACCGAGCGCTTGGAGGCGCAGTGTCATCGCGGATCATCGATCTGCTGTTCGTGGGGATCACTGTGACGTTGGCCGTTCTTATTCAGAAGCCCCGATGGAGAGCGCGTCTGGGTGTTCGTGAGGGGGCGAACGTGCGAACGGCTAGCCGCTGGATGTTCGTCATGGCTGCTCTGGCTGCGCTGCTGGGCGGAAGCTACGAAGCCTACCGGATTATGGAGACGCCAAATCCCTACCTCACATCTGCTCGAATCGTCCTCGTGGCCGGGGTGATCGTCGCTGCCATTGGAACCTACCGATCCATGCGTGGGTCCGGGACTTCGGCGGATGGAGCGCATTCGCGGACGTGACGGTGTTATCACTGGCTGATTCTTCTCCTGCGAAGGCGTCTTCTCGGCGGCGTGTCCTGCGCAGTGTGCTAGCAATGCGGCGGTCGCTCAGATGGCGCCCACGGATCGTAACGCGCGACCGCCGCTGGGCGGCCGGATGTGTGATCCATGTGTGATCGACGGTTTCGGTACAGGGCGGCACGCCGCAGCACGGTCCGGCATTCAGGCGAGGACCTGACCTGCACGAACAGACACGGTGCGGCGCGGATCGGCACAGCGCGGCACCGGGTGACATGCCCAAGATCCCACTCTTAATCCGCGGGTTGTAGGTTCGAGTCCTACGCGGCGTACCAGCGATCAAGGCCCTGAACTGGGAAAACTCCCAAGATCAGGGCCTTTGCTCTGTCCACGCTGGACAGATGTGTGGTCGATGTGTGATCGACAGCTTTCGCGGGACCGACCTGAGCCCCGGCTAATCCCCGATTCTTGGTTACGGTCCGTAATCAGCGGTGGGTTTGGTGGCGGGTTAGCTTGCGGCTGTGCCCGGCTGAGGGGTAGCGGACCGGATTCGGCGAGGGACGATGGCGGCGGTCTTCTCGGCCGCCGTGGTCGCCAGTTCGGGGAGGACGCTGGTGTAGGTGTCGGCGGTGATGGTGTAGGAGGAGTGGCGCAGCATCGCCTGCACCGTTTTCATGTCGACTCCTGCGGCCAGGGCGAGAGTGGCGGCGCCGTGGCGTAGGTCGTGTAGCCGTACGGGGGGTAGGCCGGCTTGGCGGGCGAGGTGTTGGAAGTGGTCGGTGACGTCGGCCGGGGGGACTGTCCCCTCCAGGGCGGCTGGGAGGGGTGGCTGTGGTGAAGGTCGGATCAACGACTCTCATCGCCTTGTGTCACAAGGTGAACACGTGACGCGATAGCGTGGGGTTGCGGTCGGCACCAGGCCACCGCGGTGTCATCGACAACCACCGGAGGACCGCCATGCGCCGCATCCTGACCGTCACCCTGCTCGCACTGTCACTGTTCGGGTCGATGCTCCCCACCTCAGCAAGCGCGGCAAGTACGTTGACCGCTGACGTCACCTCGGTAACCGTGGTTGCTCGCGGCGCCGCCGTGGATATCAACACCACCGTGGTCTGTCCCGCCGGCATGTCCGGCCATCTCGAGCTGAACATCACGCAGCGCTCGGGCGGTGGCCTAGCACGAGGCGTCAACGACGCTTTCGTCGCCTGTACAGGCGAACCTCAGACGGTGACGATGCAACTTCTCGCCTCCATCGGCGGCGAGTTCTTCCGCCCAGGTGACGCGATCGTCACGGCCTACCTCTACACGTGCGGCGACGGGTCCGGGTGTCAGTGGACGCGGGTCGACGAAACGGTCCGGATCACGAAGAACTGAGTCACCGCGGGCGCGTCGCCCAGTCTGTTGATCGCAGTGGTGGGGTACATCAGGACCCCGGCAAAGTCGTCAGGTGATTCCGAGGAGTGTCAGTGGCCGGGTGCTGTCGCGGGCGTGATACCGGGTGCCGGCGGCGATGTTGGTGATGCCGGCGGTGCGTAGCGCGCCGATAGCGGCGTTGCGCAGGGCGGCCATCACTTCGGGTCCGGTGCCGGTGCGGCTCTGGCTGCGGTCTTCGTCGTAGGTGACGTCTCGGACCCAGTGGATCTTGTTCTCGATGTGCCAGTGACCGCGGATCCAGGCGGCCAGTTGCGCTGGTCTGGCTTGGTGCACTTGTAGGTCGGTGATGGCGTAGACGGTTTCGGTGGTGAAGCGTTTCGGCTGGTCCAAGCGGGGCCGACGGCGGCGGATCTGCAGCGCTTGGGCGGCGTGGGGGAAGTTGACGCCGGTGGAGATGGTCAGGATTTTGAGGGTGCGGATCTCTCGGCGGCCGTGGCCACGGCCGGTGTCGCGGGTGGCGTCCGGGACGGCCCGCCAGGGCAGGGCGGCGAGTTGGGCGTGCAGTTGGGGCTGGTTGCCTTTGACCGTCAGGATCCAGTGGGCGCCGCGTTCGGCGAGGTAGGTGACGTGCTCGCGTTGGCAGGGCAGGGCGTCGGCGGTGATCACCGCGTCGCGGAGGTCGCCGAGCTGGTCCAGCAGCGGCTGGAACCGGGTGATCTGACCGGAAAAACAACCGTATGTAGGCAGGCGGCAGCGTCGGGGCGTAGCCCCGACAGGGTTAGTTCGTGCCGGGTTCGGCCGGTCAGACCCCGGGTCAGGCTGGATTGAGTTGGATGCTGTGGCCGAGGGCTTCGAGTTGGCGGATGAGGCTGCGGGTCTTGCGGTGCTTGTTGATGTGGGTGCTGTAGTGGTCCGGGCCGAGGTCGATGAACCTGGCGGTCGGGTCGGCGAGGATGTGCCAGGCGATGGTCAGGATGGATCTGGCGATCGCGACCAGGGCTCGGGCCTTGCCACGGCGCTTGACCAGGCGCCGGTAGCGTTCGCCGAGGAAGGTGTCGGTGCGCGCGGCTGCTGCGGCGGCGTCGCCCAGTACGGCTTTGAGGTAAGGGCTGCCGCGGCCGGTCGGGCCGCTGCGGGTCTTCGATCCGGATTGCAGCGTGCGTGGGGACAGCTTCGTCCAGGACACCAGATGTGCGGCGGTGGGGAACTGGGCCATGTCGCCGCCGGTCTCCGCGATGATGATCTGGGCGACCCGAGGCCCGACACCGGGGATCTCGTCGAGCCGTTCCAAGACCGAAGACGAGGTGGCGACAAGAGCGCCCCCCTCGCTGGTGCTGGTCGTGGGCAGGGCGGCGATGAGCTGGTCAATGATGACGGTGAGCTTGTCGATCTCGGTGTCGAGGGCGTCGATCTGCCGTAGCAGGACGGCGGCGATCGTGGCGTGGTGGTCGTCGAAGCGGCCGGTCAACGCCTCGATCAGGGCGGGGCGTTTCACCCGGAGCTTGCCCAGGGCCAGCTCGGCCAGCTGGCGGGGATCGCGTTCCCCCGCGACCAGGGCGTCGATCATCGCGCGTCCGGACAGTCCGAGGAAATTGGTGGCCACGGTGGACAGCTTGATCAGTGCGTCCTCCAGCAGCTTGTCCAGGCGTAGCTTGTAGCGGGTCCGGTCAGCGACCAGGTCATGGCGTAGCCGGGTGTAGTCGCGGATGTCCCGGATGAGGTGCCCCCGCTTTCCCGGAGCGGTGGTTACCTGCCGCCGGTTGGCGTAGGCGTGAGGATAGCCGTCTTGGTGTGATCTTGTTGGTGGTGCCGGGCGGTCTCGTACTCGTCGGGGCTGAGGTAGCCCAGTTCGCGTTG
>DATMJT010000476.1:0-6416 GCA_035553735.1 Pilimelia sp. | reverse complement strand
GGACGACCGACCCGCCGGCCGGTCCCCTCCGCGCCGGCACCGCGCCGGTGCCGTGGCACCCGGGGAACCACCGCGCTCCGTGGCGAATCCGCGACCCTCGCGGAGGGCGGCCCGCGCGCCGGTGCAGCCGCCAGTCGGCCGGATCGACGGCAACGCAGGCAGGAAGGAAGACACCCCTCTTGTCCCCCCTGCGCCGATCGCTGTACGCGGTGGTGCCGACGGTGCTCGCGCTTCTCGTCCTGAGCCCGTCGACCGCCGTCCGAGCCGAGCCCTCGGCGGCCGAGATCCAGCAGCGCATCAACACGGAGTCCCGAACCCTGTCCCGGATCGTCGAGGACTACAACAAGGTGCGGGAGCAGCTCAAGCAGACCAAGGCGGCGGCCGCCCGGCACGCCGCCACCCTGCCCGCACTGGAGCAGCGGCTCGGCGCGGCCGAGCGGGACATCCAGCAGATCGCGCTCACCGCCTACAAGACCGGCCACCTGCGCGAGGTCGACGCCCTGCTGAGCGCCGGCCGGCAGGGCGCCCTGCTGGACCGGCTCAGCCCGCTGGACCAACTCGCCAAGCGGCGGCAGGAGCAGGTGCGCGGCTACGCCGCGGCCCGCCAGCAGTACCTGGCCGAGAAGCGGAAGCTGGACAACCTGCTGGCCAAGCAGAACATCCAGATGCGGGACCTGGCGGCCCGCAAGGTCAAGATCGAGAAAGACCTGGAGAAGCTGTTCGAGCTACGGCGGCAGGCCTACGGGCAGGCGCAGGAGACCGGCTCGCGGTACACCGGGACCATCCCGGCGATCTCCGGCAGCGCGGGGGTGGCCGTCCGCTTCGCCTACAACGCGATCGGCAGCCCGTACGTGTGGGGGGCGGCGGGCCCGAACGGGTACGACTGCTCGGGCCTGACCAAGGCCGCGTGGCGGGCGGCGGGCAAGAGCCTGCCGCACAACGCGGCCATGCAGCGGGACGCCACGGCGTACATCAACCAGTCCCAGCTGATGCCCGGGGACCTGGTCTTCTACAGCGGCCTCGGCCACGTCGGCCTGTACGTGGGCAACGGGAAGGTGATCCACGCGCCCACCTTCGGTCAGAACGTGACGCTGGCCGACGTCGGGGTCATGCCCATCCACAGCTACGGCCGGGTGCGCTAGCCGGCGCGGCGACGCGGTGCGGATGCGGCGAAGGGCCCGCCCGGACTGTTCCGGGCGGGCCCTTCGCCGCAGTACGGCGTACGGTCCGCGGCCGTCAGGCGGCGATACCCTCCGCCCGGGCCAGCTCGCGCAGCCGCCCCAGCGCCTGGATCTCCAGCTGCCGGATGCGCTCGCGGGACAGCGAGAACCGCGACGCCACCTCGGTCAGCGAGTGCTCCCGGCCGTCCTCCAGGCCGTACCGGGCACGCATGATCCCGGCGGAGCGGTCGTCCAGGTGGTTCAGCAGCCCCTCGATACGCTGGCGTTCCAGCGCGGTGAGGACGACCTCCTCCGGCGACGGGGCGTCCGAGTCGGCGACCAGATCACCGAGGTTGGTGTCGCCGTCGTCACCCACCGGGGTGTCCAGCGAGACGGTGTCCTGCGACCACCGGATCAGCTCGGCGACGCGCTCCACCGGCACGCCGAGGGCGGCGGCGACCTGCTCGGGCTCCGGGTCGGAGCCCAGCTCGCGGGTCAGCTGCCGCGCCACGCTGCGCATCCGGTTGACGTCCTCGACCAGGTGGACCGGCAGCCGCACCGTGCGCTCCTGCTGGGCGATGGCCCGGCTGATCGCCTGCCGGATCCACCAGGTGGCGTACGTCGAGAACTTGTAGCCGCGCTCGTAGTCGAACTTCTCCACCGCCCGGACCAGGCCGGTGTTGCCCTCCTGGATCAGGTCCAGCATCGGCATCCCGCTGCGCACGTACCGGCGGGCGATGGACACCACCAGTCGCAGGTTGGCCCGGATGAACAGATCCTTGGCCCGCTCGCCCTCGGCGACCAGGCGCTCCAGCTCCTCCGCGCTGACGCCCTTGCGCCGCTGGCCGGTGGCCAGCAGGTGCTCGGCGTACAGCCCGGCCTCGATGGCCTTGGAGAGGTCGACCTCCGCGGCGGCGTCGAGCAACGGGGTACGGGAGATCTCGTGCAGGTAGACGCCGACGAGGTCCCGCTCCTCGGCCACCTCGTCCGTCCGCAGCCGGCTCCCGCCGCCCTGGTCAATGGTGTACTTCGTCGTCTCCACCGCGCTCACGATCCCCTCGTCCACGTCGCTGCCAACCCGCTCCCTTGCCGTCGCCCGGTCGCTCATAAGCCCTCCCCCGGTAACCGCCGCAATCCCTCGCGGTGCTGACACCTGCACAACAGAGTTGGATCCGCCGGGATTCCGATAGGTGCCCTCGAACGTGTCACGAATGCCTGTGTGCTTCCTGAAAGCGACGCTGTGTGCTTCCTGAAAGCGCCTGTCCGCGACCCCCGCGACCACGGCGACCCGGTCGCCGTGCCGTCGCTGCGGTACGCCCGTGGCCTGCATCCGGGTCGGTGCGGGGCACCGACGCCGTCAGTCGCGCGGGCGGCCCGCCACCTCGCCCGAATTCGACAACCTGGTGGCCTCAATGTGGTACCCGAGCCGCCCCCGGACTAACGGATCGGACGATGAGGCGAATCACCCTCCGGCCGCAATGGCGCGAATCACACCACGGTGCGTTCGCCCGGCGCCGACGCGCACCGCTCAGGCGGCGCGCGCGTGCCAGCGGCGGAGCAGGTCAGCCTCGTCGGCCGCGGAGAGGCCGCTCCCGCCCTCCGCCGGGGCGCCGGCCAGCCAGGCACGGGTGTCGGCGGCCGTCTCCGCCAGGGGCCGGGTCCGCAACCCCGCCCGCAGGGTCGCGGTCACGTCCCGGGAGAGGAACCCGGCGTACTCGGGCACGGGCAGCCACAGCGGCAGGGAGCGCTCCCCGGACCAGGGCCGCACCCCGGCGGCCAGGAGGAAGTCCTGCGCCACCCAGGTGATAGCGAGCGGCGGGGCTGCCGCAGCCGGGCCGGCGCCGGACACCCCGGCTGCCGCCTCGGCCAGGAAGCGGCCGCGGGGCATCGGCGCGCCCATCCCGTCGTAGGTGCCCGCCAGCCTCTGCTCGGCGCAGCCCACCAGCCAGGCCGCCAGGTCCCGGACGTCGACCAGCTGCACCTCCTCGGCCGGATCCCCGGGGGCCAGCACCTCCCCGCCGCGCGCCAGCCGGCGCACCCAGTACGTGAAGCGCCCGCTGGGGTCCTCCGGACCGACGATCAGGCCCGCCCGGCAGACCAGCAACCGGTCGGCCCCCACGCCGGCCAGCAGCGCCTGCTCGCAGGCGACCTTGCAGGGGCCGTACTCCCGCTCGGCGTCGTCGACCTCCGGCGGGGCGGGCGGCAGCAGCGGAGCCGTCGCGACGCGCTGGCGGGGGGTGGCCTGGTCGGCATAGACCGAGCAGGTGGACACGAAGACCCAGTGGCCGACCCGGTCGCCCAGCGCCGCCACCGCCGAGCGCACGTAGCTCGGCCGACGGGCGACGTCCACGACGGCGTCGAAGGTCTCGCCGGCCAGGCCGGCCCAGCCCGCTGGGTCGCCGCGGTCGACCGGCACGAACCGCACGCCGTCCGGCGGGGCGCCGCTGCGCCCGCGGGCGGCGCAGACCACCTCATGGCCGAGGTCACGGGCCCGGCGGGCCACCGCCCGGCCCACGAACACGGTGCCGCCGAGCACCAGTAGTCGCATCCCTCACCCCCGTGTTGGCGTGGCTCGCCACAGCGGCCCCGACTCACCGGTCAACGTAGTGTCCGACCGGCTCGACCGACTCGACCGGCTCGAGCGGTCGGCGGGTCCGGGGCGCGGCCGGAGCAGGCTCGCCGCGCCGGTCGGCGGGGTGCCGGGCGCCGGGCACGGCGGGACCATTCGGCCGCCCGGCTTCCGCGCCGCCGGGATGCCGCGCCGGGGCCGGCTGCCCGCCGGGGACGGCCGGGTCGGTCAGCCGGTCCCACACGGCGGCCGCCACGCGGTCCGGGTCTCCCGTGCCGTCCACCACGACGAACTCCTCCCGCTCGGGCAGCCGCCCGTAGGCGTCCGCCGCGGCGGCCAGGTAGGCCACGCTCTCGTGGTCGGTGCCGCGCAGCTCGATGCGCCGGTACGCGGTGCCCGGGTCGACCGTGAGCCAGAACGTGACGTCCGGCCGGGGGAAGACGGCGTAGGCCAGCCTGGCCGCGCGCATCGCGAACCGGCCGCCGCCGTGGGCCAGGATGCTGGCGTACTGGCAGGCGGCGTAGCGGTCCATCACCGCCACCTCACCGCGCGCCCGGGAGCACAGCAGCGCCTGGGCGATCGCCAGCCAGCGCAGCACCGACTCGACGAACAGCAGGCCGCCGCGGCCGAGCAGCCGCTGGGCGTCGGCCCGGCCCAGTCGGCGAGCCAGCCGGGTGAACCAGCGACGCCCGCCGGCGTTGCGCCAGTAGCGGGCCGGCACGCCGGCGGCGGTCAGCGCGGCGGCCAGCCGGTGGGCCTGCGTGGTCTTGCCCGACCCGTCGATGCCGACCAGGGCGACCGCGCGCCGCCGGCGCCCCGGGCGCGCGGGCCCGGACCACGGCGTGCCTCGCACGGGTGCCACGCTCGGGAACAGTACTCCCCGCCCGCACCCCCGAACGTGGGATTTGTGGCGCAGCACTCAGTCGTCAGTGCCCACAAACCCCCGTACAGCGGACATTTTGTATCGTACTTTCGGCTAGATTCTTGCGGGACCTTTGGTCTAAGGTGAGGTAACTGTTCGGCCGGCACCCCAGGCCGGACGTATGACGAACGCGATAACCCCGGAGCCATCGCGGCCCCCCGGAGACCAATGCCACAAGTCGTGTCCCGCCCGCGCGGTGGCCGGCACACCCCGCGGCGGCAGCCGCGGACCGCCGCAGCGACCCGCGAGCTGGTGCAGGGAGGACCACCGTGACCGCGACACCCGTGAGCCCGACCGCCCCGGTCGACCACACCACGCTGGGCGAGCAGAGCCTGAACGACAGCGCAGCCGACACGCTGCGCGCCATGGCTTCGCTGCCGGCCCACCACCCGTCCCGCCCCGCGCTGCGCGACAAGGTCATCGAATCCTGGCTTCCGCTGGCCCAGCACCTGGCCAACCGGTTCGCCGGTCGCGGCGAGCCGATCGAGGACCTCTTCCAGACCGCCACGGTGGGCCTGATCAAGGCGGTGGACAAGTTCGACCCCGAGCGCGGGGTGGAGTTCGCCGCGTACGCGATCCCCACGATCATCGGCGAGATCAAGCGCCACTTCCGGGACCGCACCTGGGACATCCGCGTCCCCCGGCGACTGCAGGAGCTGAGGCTGAGCCTCTCGGAGGCCACCAGCACCCTGCTGCAGACCCTGGGCCGCTCCCCCACGGTGACCGACCTGGCCACCCACCTCGGGATCAGCGAGGAGGAGGTGCTGGAGGGCCTGGAGGGCGCGCGCGCCTACAACGCCGTATCGCTGTCGACCCCCACCACGGACGGGGACCGCGCCACGGAGCTGGGTGACCTGCTGGGCGCCGAGGACGCCGAGTTCGAGCTCGCGGAGCTGCGGGTGGCCCTCGGGCCGGCGCTCGCCGCGCTCGACCAGCGGGAGCAGCGGATCCTCACGCTGCGGTTCTACGGCAACATGACCCAGTCCCAGATCGCCGAGCAGATCGGCGTGTCCCAGATGCACGTCTCCCGGCTGCTCGCCCGGGCGCTCGCCAAGCTGCGCGGGCAGCTCGGCGAGGAGGGCTAGGCCCGTCCCGCGCCGGGCCCGTGGGTTGGCGGCCCGGAGCGCGCCCGGAGGTTCTCCGGGCACGCTCCGGGCCGCCAACGCATTGGCACGATCCGGCCGCGCCGTCACGGCGGCCACCGGCCGGATCAGCCCCGGGCAGGCCGGGTGTGAAGCCAAACCGGCCCGGGTACCCATACACCCACTCATGACCACGCCGACGCAGGGGGACCGCCATGGCGCAACGGGTGGACGAAGGTCTCATCGTGACCCTCAAGCGGGTGGCCGCGGTGCTGAAGCAGGCGGAGGTGCCGTTCGCGCTTGGCGGCAGTTTCGCGGTGTACGCGCACGGCGGCCACTCCAGTGACCACGACGTCGACTTCCTACTCCGCAAGGAGGACGTGGAGGTGGCTCTGGCCGCCCTGGTCGACGCCGGCTTCACCGCCGAGCGGCCCCCGGAGGACTGGCTGGTCAAGGTGTACGACGAGGGCCGGCTGGTCGACCTCATCTACCGGCCGGTGGAGTGCCCGGTGACTGACGAGACCCTGGCCGACACGGTGGTCCGGCCGATCGCCGCGATCCACATGCCGGTCCTGTCGGCCACCGCGCTCATGGTGCACAAGCTGCTCAGCTTCTCCCAGCACTACTGCGACTTCGCCCGCGGCCTGCCGCTGGCGAAGTCGCAGTAGTGCTGGGAGAAGCTG
>DATMJT010000475.1:0-3511 GCA_035553735.1 Pilimelia sp. | reverse complement strand
CGAGTTCCAGCGCCGCCAGCCCCTCGTGCAGCCGGGCGCCCAGCTCGGCGGAGCGGCGCTGGAACTCGCCCGTGGCCAGCAGCCGGACCACCTCGGTGCCGACCGCGCAGGCCAGCGGGTTGCCGCCGAAGGTGGAGCCGTGCTGGCCGGGCCGCAGCACGCCGAGCACCTCGCGCCGGGACGCCACCGCGGACACCGGCACGATGCCGCCGCCCAGTGCCTTGCCGAGCAGGTACATGTCCGGCACCACGCCCTCGTGGCCGCAGGCGAACGTGGCCCCGGTGCGGCCCAGCCCGGACTGGATCTCGTCGGCCAGGAACAGCACATTGCGCTCCGTGCACAGCTGGCGGACGCCGGTCAGGTAGCCCGGCGGCGGGACCAGCACGCCGGCCTCGCCCTGGATCGGCTCCAGCAGCACGGCCACCGTGGTGTCGTCGATCGCGGCGCGTACGGCGGCGAGGTCGCCGTACGGCACGGTCCGGAAGCCAGGCGTGTACGGACCGTAGTCGTTGCGGGCGTCGGGGTCGGTGGAGAAGCTGACGATCGTGGTGGTCCGGCCGTGGAAGTTGTTCTCGGCCACCACGATGGTGGCCTGTCCGTCCGGCACGCCCTTGACCCGGTAGCCCCACTTGCGGGCCACCTTGATCGCGGTCTCCACGGCCTCGGCGCCGGTGTTCATCGGCAGCACCAGGTCCATGCCGCACAGCTGGGCCAGCTCGCGGCAGAAGTCGGCGAAGCGGTCGTGCACGAACGCCCGGCTGGTCAGGGTGAGCCGGTCGAGCTGGGCGTGGGCGGCGGCGACCAGGGCGGGGTGCCGGTGGCCGAAGTTCAGCGCCGAGTAGCCGGCCAGGCAGTCCAGGTAGCGCCGGCCGTCCACGTCGGTCACCCAGGCGCCCTCGGCGGCCGCGACGACGACGGGCAGCGGGTGGTAGTTGTGCGCGGTCCACCGCTGTGCGTCGGCGACGGCGCCGGGCGTGCGCAGGGTCTGAGTGATCATGAACGTACCTCCAGGGTGCAGCACTTCGGGCCGCCGCCCGCGTTCCGCAGCTCGGACAAGTCACCCCCAATCGTGGCGTACCCCCGCTCCCGCAGGGCGTGCGCCAGGCCGGTGGGCTGGGCGGGCGGCACCACGGTGGCGCCGTCGCTGACGGCGTTCAGTCCGAACCTCGCGGTCGGTCGGGACGCGCGGGTCCCTCCACGGGTTGATCCGCTAGTCCACGGCGACGTACGTGGGGCGGCACATGAGGTGGCTCCGGGCGGGCGGGCAGCGTCATCGAGCGGCTCCAGGGAACGCGGGCCGGACTGGCCTATCGCCACGCTACGGGGGATCTGTCGAACGAATCCACCGGAATGGCTTGCGTGCGGGCGCTCTTCGTTGCGTAGAACGCCGCGATGACAGCGACTTGTTGCGTGGCCGGCACAGCGGCTCGTTGCGGGCCGGAGATGCGCTTCGGGGGCGGCGTCTGCGCCGCCCCCGAACTCGCGGGTGCATCCGGGGCGGCGAACCGCCGGCCACCGGGGGGAACCCGGGCGATGGCGAACCGCCACCGCCGTGTCGAGGCGGCGAACCGCCGCCTCGACACTGGTACTACCCGTCAGAAGCGGGTGGAAAACTGTGTGTCAAGCCACTGTCGAACCGTGTCCACGGTGTTGGTCTCCGGGCTCAGCGCCGGCAGCACGCCGAACAGCGCGAGGCCGCCGACCACCAGCGCGCCCAGGCTGAGCAGCACGCCCAGCAGCGCGTCCGCCTTGCCGGCGATGTGCCGGCGGCGGGTCGCCGACAGGCCCGCCACGGACAGGAACAGCCCGAGCAGGCCCACGCCGAGGCCGTAGCCGGCCAGCGTGCCGGTCAGCACCGCCAACGCGGCCACGAGGCCGACCACCAGCCCCAGGGTCGCCAGCAGGCTGGCGCGCGGGCGCACCCCGGCCTCCGGCTCGCCGGCGGACCGGTCGGCGGTCTCCGGCTCGACCACGGCCGCCCGGCCGCGGGGCCGCCCGTCCGCCAGCCGGTGGGCCTCCGCCTGCTCGGTGGTCGCGCGGTCCGCGGCGCGCTCGGTGGCCGCGCGGTCCGTGCGGGCCTGGTGGTCCGCGGAGTCGACCCGGTCCAGCTGGACGGTGCGGTCCGTGGCGCGGTCGGCGTGGCGACCCGGCCCCGCCTCCGGGCCCGAACCCGGCGCTGCCTGCGGATCCGGCTCGGCGTGCCGGCCCGCCTCGGCGGGCGCGGCGCCGGCCGACCGGCTCCGGTACGTGCCCCGGTCGTCCACCTGCTCCCGCACCGCCGCCGGACCCGACCCGGACGCCGGATGCGGGGCGCCGGGGTGGTCGGCGGCCGGTCGGCCGTCGTGCGCGTCGACGCGGCCGTCGCCGTCGCGGTCGGTGACCGCGGCGGAGTCCGACCGGCGCGCGGATGAGGGAATCCTGACCACAACACACCTCCTCGGGGGGTGCGCGCCACAGCTTCGATGCCGCCGCGCGAGGTTCTCTCCTCGCGGTACCCCGCCCGGCCGCCGGGCACACCCGTCGCGCGCGGGTGTGGGTAGGGTCGCCGGGTGCCCGAGGGACACACCATCCACCGACTGGCCGCCCGGCACCGCGAGCTGTTCGCCGGCCGCCGGGTGCGGGCGGCCAGCCCGCAGGGCCGGTTCGCGGCCGGCGCCGCCCGGCTGGACGGCGCAGTGCTGCGCGACACCGAGGCCCACGGCAAGCACCTGCTGCACCACTACGGCCCGCGCGGCCGCCGCCACTGCGGCGAGCACGGCGAGCACGGCGTGGCGCTGCACGTGCACCTGGGCCTGTACGGCCGGTTCACCGACGGAGCGGCGCCCACCCCGGCGCCGCTGGGGCAGGTGCGGCTGCGGCTGACCACCGAGGCGCACTGGCTGGACCTGCGCGGACCGGCCGCGTGTGAGCTGCTCGACCCGCCGGCCGTGGCCGCGCTGCGCGCCCGGCTGGGCGCCGACCCGCTGCGCGCCGACGCCGACCCGGCGGCGGCGTACGACCGCATCCGGCGCCACGCCGCGCCGCTGGCCGGGCTGCTGCTCGACCAGTCCGTCGTGGCCGGCGCCGGCCTGGTGTACGTGAGCGAGGTGCTGTTCCGGGCGGGCATCGCACCGACCCGGCCGGGTCGGGCGGTCAGCCCGGCCCAGTGGGCGCGGCTGTGGACGGACCTGCGGGAGCTGATGCGCGTCGGGGTGGCGCGCGGCCGGATCGACACGGTGCACGCCCACCACACCCCGGAGGCGATGCGCCGCCCGCCGCGGGAGGACCGGCACGGCGGCGAGGTCTACGTCTACCGCCGCGCCGGCCAGCCGTGCCTGGTCTGCGGGGCGGCGGTGGCCGGCGGCGCGCTCGGCGGACGCAACTCCTACTGGTGCCCGACCTGCCAGCCGGGCTAGCGCGCCGCCGGCGCCGCACCGGGGGAGTGCCGGCCGGGACTGCCCGGCGGCCCGGACCGGACGGCATACTGGGCGGCATGATCTCGGTGGCGGTGGTCCCACGGGCGCCCGTGGGA
>DATMJT010000474.1:0-2696 GCA_035553735.1 Pilimelia sp. | reverse complement strand
GCCGGGGTGCCGCGGTGGTGGGTGACTCACCCCCGGTAGCCTCCGCCGCGACCACCTGCCCCGGCATCCGCTGGTCGGCCAGGAGACTGTCCGACACCCGACACGGGTGAGCCGGGCGATCCCGCCCCGCTCGCCGCGCCGTCGTGACGGGACGCGACCGCCGGCTGCGCCGGGGGCCGGATCACCGGGTCAACAGCACCGATCTTGGGTAGTGTGCCGTCGACCGCGCAGCACACCGTGGGCGCCGAGAACGGGAGGTCTGGTCGATGGAGGTCACGACGCTGGGCTGGGCGCTGACGATCGCGGTCATTCTCGGCCTGCTGGCGCTGGACCTGCTCGTGGGCGTGGTGCGGCCGCACGTGGTCGGCTTCCGGGAGGCCACCGCCTGGTCGATCTTCTACATCGCGGTGGCGGTGGTGTTCGGCGTGGTCTTCGCCGGCATCGTGGGCTGGGACTACGGCACGGAGTACTTCGCCGGTTACATCGTGGAGAAGAGCCTGTCGGTCGACAACCTCTTCGTCTTCGTGATCATCATGTCGACGTTCGCGGTGCCACGGGAGCACCAGCACAAGGTGCTCACGTTCGGCATCATCGCCGCGCTTGTCCTACGGGTGATCTTCATCGCGCTGGGCGCGACGCTGCTGTCCCTGTTCTCCTTCATGTTCCTCGTCTTCGGCGTGCTGCTGCTCTGGACCGCCGTGCAGCTGTTCCGGCACCGCAACCAGGACCCCGACATGGAGAACAACATCCTGGTCCGCGGCACCCGGCGGCTGCTGCCGGTCACCGACGAGTACGTCGGCGGCCGGCTGACCACCCGTATCGACGGGCGGCGGGTGGTCACCCCGCTGTTCGTCGTGCTGATCGCCATCGGTGGCACCGACATCCTGTTCGCCCTGGACTCGATCCCGGCGGTGTTCGGCGTCACCGACCAGCCGTACATCGTGTTCGTGGCCAACGCCTTCGCCCTGCTCGGCCTGCGGGCGCTGTTCTTCCTGGTCACCGGGCTGCTGGACCGGCTGGTCTACCTGTCGGCGGGGCTCGCGCTCATCCTGGCGTTCATCGGGGTGAAGCTGGTGCTGCACTGGGCGCACGTCGATCTCGACCCCCGCGTGCCGGAGGTGCCCACGCCCCTGTCGCTGGTCGTCATCATCGGCGTGTTGGCGGTGACCACCGTGGCCAGCCTCGTCAAGTCCCGCCGCGACCCCAGCGCCCGGGCCCACGCCGGTGTCGTCGCCGGCCCGGCCGCCGGGCGGGACCGGCCGCGGCGCCCGCCGGAGTAGCGGGCGCGGGGCGGTCGGCGGACGGGTACCGCGGTCACCTTGCCGGGTTGCGGAAGGGAACGCCCCGCGGTGTTGGCCGCGTGCCGCTCTGGAAGCCGGCTGACCGGTGGCGCGATGCTGCTAGGCATGACCACGGACATCGCCGTGCGCGCCGAGGACCTGACGAAGTTCTACGGCCACCAGCGCGGCATCGAGGGACTGACCCTGGAGGTGCGCTCCGGCGAGGTGCTCGGCTTTCTCGGCCCGAACGGGGCGGGCAAGACGACCACCATCCGGCTGCTGCTGGACTTCCTGCGCCCCACCCGCGGACGTGCGACGATCCTGGGACTGGATCCGCGCCGCGACAAGGCGGCCCTGCACCGGCAGATCGGCTACCTGCCCGGGGAGTTGACGTTCCCGGGCCGGGAGAGCGCCGCGGACCTGCTGCGGTTCTTCGCCGCCGCCCGCGGCGGCGTGGCGTGGCGCACGGTGACGGACCTGGCCGCGCGGCTGGACCTGGACCTGTCCCGGCGGGTCCGCACGATGTCCAAGGGCAACCGGCAGAAGGTCGGCCTGGTGCAGGCGTTCATGCACCGGCCGGCGTTGCTCGTCCTGGACGAGCCGACGAGCGGGCTGGACCCGCTGATGCAGCAGGAGTTCCTGGCGATGGTCCGGGAGGCGCGCGCCGGGGGGCAGACGGTCTTCATGTCCTCCCACGTGCTGGCGGAGGTGCAGCAGACCGCCGACCGGGTGGCGATCGTGCGCGACGGCCGGCTCGCGGCGGTGGAGCGGGTGGAGTCGCTGGGGCGGCGCGCGGTGCGCTCCGTGGAGATCCACTTCGCGGATCCGGTGCCGGCGGAGGAGTTCGTCGGCCTGCCCGGCGTCACCGGGGTGGCGGTGTCGGGCCCGGTGCTCACGTGCACCGTCGACGGGCGCCTCAGCCCGTTGATCAGGGCAGCCGCGCGGCACGAGGTGGTCGACCTGCTGTCCGCCGAGCCGGACCTGGAGGAGACGTTCCTGAGCTTCTACTACCAGTCGGAGGGACCCGGCGATGCTGCCGCCACTGCTGCGTAAGACCGGGCGCGACGAGCGGCGCGCCACCCTGGGCTGGGCGGTCGGCATCGCCGCGTTCGTCAGCGTCTACGTCGGGTTCTACCCGCAGTTCCAGGGCGTGGCCGAGCTGAAGCAGAACGCGCTGCCGCAGGGCATGGCGGACTTCCTCGGCATCGAGGACATGACGTCCCCGGCCGGTTACCTGGAGGCCACCGTCTACAGCTTCATCGGCCCGCTGCTGCTGGTGTTCTGCGGGATCGCGTTCGCCGCCCGCGCCATCGCGCAGCCGGAGGAGGACGGGGGCATGGAGCTGCTGCTGGCCAACCCGTTGTCCCGCACCTCGTTCGCCGGCCAGCGGCTGGCGGCCGTGGCGGCCTCCGTCAC
>DATMJT010000473.1:0-7066 GCA_035553735.1 Pilimelia sp. | reverse complement strand
ACGACCCCCACACCACCCTGTCCGGCGGCCAACAACAACGCCTCGCCATCGCCCGCGCCCTCCTCAAGAACGCCCCCATCCTCCTGCTCGACGAACCCACCGCCGCCCTGGACCCCGAATCCGAAAACCACCTCACCCACGCCCTGACCCACGCCGCCACCACCCGCACCGTCATCGTCATCGCCCACCGCCTCAGCACCGTCCGCCAAGCCGACCGCATCCTCGTCATCGAACACGGCCACATCACCGAACACGGCACCCACACCCACCTACTCACCACCGGCGGCACCTACGCCCGCTACCACCACCTCACCCTCCACGGCGCGCCGGTCGCGCGCCGTGACGCGGCCGTCGGCCCGCTACCCCCGGGGACCGACCGGCGGAACGGCCCCCGCCGATGAGGATCGCCGTCGCCGCCCAGGAGTACCCGCCCGCCGGGGGCGGCATCAGCACCCAGAGCGCGGCGAAGGCCGCCGGGCTCGCCGCGCTCGGCCACGAGGTGCACGTGGTGACGCACAGCCGGGACGGCGCGCGGTCCGAGGAGGTCCGCGACGGTGTCCACCTGATCCGCATCCCCGGGGCGGCGCCAGGAACGCCGGTGGAGACCGAGGCCGGGCGCTGGCTGGCCTACAGCGCCGCGCTGGCCGCCGAGCTGACCGCCCTGCGCGACGGCGCCGGGCTGGACGTGGTGGACCTGCCGGACTACGGCGCGGAGGGCTACGTGCACCTGGCCAACCGGACGCCGTGGCGCGGCGTGCCGACCGTCGTGCAGCTGCACGGCCCGCTGGCCATGCTGGCCCGCACGGTCGGCTGGCCGGAGCCCGGCTCGCCGCTGCACGAGGTCGGCATCGCGATGGAGCGCGCCTGCGTCCGGCTGGCCGACCGGGTCTACGCCTCCAGCGCCTGCGCCGCCCGGTGGTCGCGGCGCTGCTACGGGGCGCCGGCCGCGGCGGTGCCGACCCTGCACATGGGCGTGGACCCGGACGCCTTCCGACCGGCGGCGCGACCCGGCCACGGCGTGGTGTCCGTGGGGCGACTGGCCGCGAGCAAGGGCGTGTTCGACCTGCTGGATGCCGTGCTGGCGATCCGGCCCCGGTTCCCGGACCTGCGGCTGACCCTGGTCGGCGCCGCGGAGCCGGGAGCCCTGGACCGGCTCACCGCCCGGGCCGCGGCGGCCGGGGCGCCCGACGTGCTGGACGTGCGCGGCCCGCTCCCCCAGGCCGCGCTGCCCGCCGTGCTGGCCGGCGCGGCGGTGTTCGCGCTGCCCTCCCACTACGAGGCCGGGCCGGGCCTGGCGTACCTGGAGGCGATGGCGTGCGGGCTGCCCGTCGTGGCGACCGCCGCGGGCGGAGCCGTCGAGGTGGTCCACGACGGCGCCACCGGCACGGTCGTGCCCCCGCGCGCCCCCGCCGCGCTGGCCGGGGCGCTGGCCGCGCTGCTCGGCGACCCCGGGAGCGCACGCGCCATGGGCCGGCGGGGCCGCGACTTCGTGACCCGGTACGCCGACCGGCGGCGCTGCCTGCGCCGGCTCGAACGTCTGCTGTGGGAGGTGGTCGAGGCCCATGGCCGATGAACCGACCCCGACGGCCGGGCCACCGCCGCCGCCGGACGGGCGGGGACCGCGGGCCCGCGGACGGGTCACCGTGCACCCGCTGCGCGGCCTGAGCGACCCGGCGCTGCCGCCGACGGACTGGCGGGCGCTGCTGGCCGCCGGCGACACCCGGGAGGTGTTCGGCACCCCGGAGTGGCTCGCCGCCTGGCGCGGCTGGCACCGCCGCGGCCGGTTGGCGCCGGTGCTGGTGTGCCGGGCCGGGCGCCCGGTGCTGCTGGCGCCGTTCCTGGTGGACACGGGCATGGTCTTCCTCTGCGGCGTGGGCGCCGCGGACTACCTGGACCTGCTGGGCGCCGTGGACGACGCGCCGGCCGTGGCCGCCGCGCTCGCGCACGCCCGGCGGGCGGCACCGGGCTTCGTCGGGTTCCGGCTGCACCACGTGCCCGAGGACTCGCGGACGGGCGCGTCGCTGCGCGCGGTCGCCGGGCCGCTGGGCCTGGAGCTGGTGGACGAGGGCACCGCGGCGGCGCCGTACGTCGACCTGGCCGTGGACGCGGCCACGGCCCGCCCGGCCGCGCACCGGCGCAGCCTGCTGCGGCACGAGCGCGGCCTGCGCCGCGCCGGGAGCCTGGCCGTGAGCCACGCGCGGGCCCTGCCGGCCGACTCCGCCCTGCTGGACGCGTTCTTCGACCAGCACGTGGCCCGCTGGTCCGCCACGCCGCACCCGAGCCCGCTGGCGGACCCGGCCTGCCGCGCCTTCTACCGGGCGGTGGTGGCGGCGGGCTCGGCGCACGGCTGGCTGGTCTTCACCGCGCTGTACCTGGACGGCGCACCGATCGCGTTCCACCTCGGCTTCGACTACGCCGGCTCGCTGCTGTGGTACAAGCCGTCGTTCGACCCCCGGCACGCGGCCCGCTCTCCCGGCGAGGTGCTGCTGCGCCAGCTGCTGCTGCTCGCCGGTGCGGACGCCGGCTGTCGGCGGTTCGACTTCGGCCTCGGCGACGAGCCGTTCAAGTACCGCTTCGCCACCGGCGTCCGCCGGGTACGCACCTGGGGCCTGTACCCGGTCGCCGGGACGGGGCGCTGAGATGGCCGCCCGGGTGCTGGCGGTCAGCCCCCACCCCGACGACGAGGCGGTCGGCTGCGGCGGGGCGCTGCGGCTGCACGCCCTGGCCGGCGCCGACGTCCGGACGGTGTTCCTGACCTCGGGGGAGGCCGGCGGGCACGGCCTGGGCCCGGCCGAGACCCGACGGGTACGGGAGGGCGAGGCCGCGGCGGCCGCCGCGGCGCTGGGGCTGGCCGGCATCGACTTCTGGCGGCTGCCCGACGGCCGGCTCACCGCCCGGGCACCGACGGCGCGGCGGCTGGCCGGGCTGCTGGCCGCCTCGGACGTCGACGTGGTCTACGTGCCGCACGACGGCGAGCAGCACGCCGACCACCGGGCGGCCGCCCGGCTGGTCCGCCGGGCGGTGGGGTACCTGCCGGCCGGGCGGCGGCCCCGGGTGCTGATGTGCGAGGTGTGGACGCCGCTGCAGCGGCTGGACGAGCTGGTGGACATCTCGACGGTCATCGACGTGAAGCTGGCCGCGATCCGCAGCTACGCCAGTCAGTGCCGGGTGCTGCGCTTCGACGAGGCCCTGGCCGGGCTGGCCCGCTACCGCGGCGAGATGCACAGCTGGCCGGGCGGCGACTACGCGGAGGCGTACCAGGAGATGCGATGGTGATCCACCACGTCTTCGCCAACCGGTCCAACGCCGGGGACTGGCTGGCCGCGCTGGGCATCCAGAGCCAGCTGGGCGGTTACCGGGTGGCCGCGCACCTGTGCGACGCGCCGTTCGTGCGGCACACCGTGCGCCGGCTGTCCACCCTCGACCGGGCCGACCTCGTGGTGGTCGGCGGCGGCGGCCTGGTGATGGACTACTTCCAGCCCCTGTGGGAGGGGCTGGCCGCGCTGGGCGACCGGGTCCCCTACGTGCTGTGGGGGGTCGGCGCGGTGGACCTCAAGCGGGAGCCCTCCCGGCTGGACCCGCAGCTGGTGCGCGGCGTCGCCGCGCGGGCCGCGCTGTGCCGGGTCCGCGACGAGCACACCCGCGCGTTGCTCGGCGGCGCGCCCCTGCCGGCGGCGGTGCCGTGCCCGAGCGTGCTCGCGGTACGCCCGGTGCACCGCCCGGGCTGGGGGGTGCTGCACGTGGACAACCTGACCACCGTGGGTGAGGCCGAGTACGAGGCGATGGGCCGGGCCGCGGCCCGGTTCGCCGCCCGCACCGGGCGCCCGTACCGGGAGACGAACAACCTGCACCGGGTGGGCGACCGGGCCGCGCTGGCCGGGCTCCTCGCGCACTACGCCGCCGCCGACGTCGTGGTCACCTCCCGGCTGCACGGCTGCCTCATCGCGGCCGCGACGGGCCGGCGGGTGGTGGCGGTGTCCGGCGACTGGAAGATCGAGTCGTTCATGTCCGCGGTCGGGCTGGGCGCCTGGGTGCTGCCGCAGGCGGACGTGGCGCGGCTGCCGGAGCTGCTGGCCCGCCTGGACGCCCAGCCGGACCCGGGCCCGGCGCTGGCCAGGGCACGCCGCACGCACCGGCGAATCGGCCGCCAGGTCCGCCGCCTCGCGGAGACCGCGCGTGGGTGAGCGGAGGGGACGAACCACGGACGCAGGCCCCGGGGAGCGTTTCGCCGGGCCGGGCAGGGAGATCGCGTGAGCCGGCTGCGGATCATTGTGAGTGGACTGGTCGGGCTGTACCCGCTCGGCGGGGTGGCCTGGGACTACCTCCAGTACCTGATCGGGTTCGCCCGGCTGGGCCACGACGTCTACTACCACGAGGACACCTGGCGGTGGCCGTACCAGCCCGTGGACGTCACCTTCACCGCCGACGGACGGTACTCCGCCCGGTTCATCGCCGGCTTCCTCGCCGCGTGGGCGCCGGAGCTGGCCGACCGCTGGCACTACGTGCACCTGGGCGGAGAGCACCACGGGATGGGCGCCGCGGAGTTCCGGCGG
Source organism: Pilimelia sp. (assembly GCA_035553735.1). Taxonomy (GTDB): domain Bacteria; phylum Actinomycetota; class Actinomycetes; order Mycobacteriales; family Micromonosporaceae; genus DATMJT01. The sequence continues at coordinate 2,513 of DATMJT010000473.1, read as the reverse complement.
GTCGTGCGCTCCGCGGACGTGTTCCTCAACGTCAGCGGGGGCAGCGCGCTGCCCGAGGAGCTGCCGCCCGGCGCCGCGCGGGTGTTCGTGGACACCGACCCCGGCTACAACCAGGTCGTGCTGCGGCAGCGACTGGCCTGGTCGGACGAGTCGGGGCCGTGGGCGATCGGCGGCCACAACGCGTTCTTCAGCTACGGCGAGAACCTCGGCGCCGCGGACTGCCGGGTGCCGGCGGACGGCTTCGCCTGGCGGACCACCCGGATGCCGGTGGTGACGGCGCTGTGGCGCGACGTGCCGCCGGCGCTGCCGCGGGCGCCGTGGTCGACGGTCACCACCTGGAACGAGTTCGGCCACCGGATCGTGCTCGACGGGGTCGAGTACCGCAGCAAGGACGCCGAGTTCGAACGGTTGATCGACCTGCCGCGGCAGGTGCCGGTCGCGGTGCGGGTGGCGCTGGGCGGAGTGGACGCGCCCGCCCGCCGCCTGGCCGACCGCGGCTGGCAGGTCGTGGACGCGCCGGCCACCACGATCAGCCCGGCCAGCTACCGGGACTTCATCGCCAGCTCCCGCGGCGAGCTGTCCCCGGCCAAGGAGGTCTACACGGCGCTGCGCACCGGCTGGTTCAGCACCCGCTCGGCGTGCTACCTGGCGGCCGGGCGCCCGGTGGTGGTGCAGCAGACCGGCCTGCCGGCGGAGCTGCCGCTGGGCGCCGGCGCGCTGGTCTTCAGCTGCCCCGAGGAGGCGGCCGCGGCGGTGCGGGCCGTGGAGGCCGACTACGGCCGGCACGCCCGCGCGACCCGGGTGCTGGCGCGGCTGCTGGCCGAACTCGGCGCCTGAGCGCGCGCGCCGGGCGCCACCGGCGCCCGGCGGCGGCTCAGCGACCGGCCACCTGCCGGCCGACCGCCGTGCCGGCCTCGGCGCACAGCCGCAGCTTGTGCTCCAGTACCGCGCGCAGCCGCCGGTCCACCGGGTCGTCGCGGCCGAGGGCGTCGCGCAGCTCGCGGTACGCGATGTGGTGGTACTCCGGGCGCAGCGGGAGGCACGCGAAACGGTCCGCGTCGATGTCGTGCGGCAGCGAGGCGCAGCGGTCCAGCGCCCCGGCGGCACGCAGGCCGATCATGGTGCGGACGCACTTCTCGCAGCGGCCGCAGTTGTACGCGTCGGTCAGCTCGCCGGTGTTGCACACGCGCAGGTGGTCGAGCAGGACCTGGTACCGGGGTTGGGCCAGCAGGCGCAGCTTGTCCATCCGACCGGCCTCGCAGCCGTCGTGCACGACCGACAGCGCCTCGGTGCTCCACAGTGGATCGAGCAGCGGGTGTGACCCGCCCGGGAACAGGTGCTCGTAGGTGAACGACGCGGCGAGATGCACCGCGTCGTGTGCGTCCAGGGCCAGCGCGGTGCTGGCCAGTCCCGCGGCGAAGTGGGCGGTGACCCAGTCGACGACCCGGTCGGTCAGCTCCCGCAGGTTCGTGGTGACCGGCAGCACCCGGGCACCGGTGGCCTCGGCCACCCGGCGCGCGGCGGCGACCATGGGCGGGAAGCGCTCCGCCTCCCACAGGTACACGTCGAACCCCTCGACGAGGATCAGGTCGGTGATCGTGTCGTCGTCGGCGGCGTGGTCGCGCCGGTTCTTCGCCAGGCAGTACGCCGAGTCCACGCCGAGCGAGAAGAACAGCCCGCGCCGCCGGCCGGGGCCCGGCGACCGCTCGGCCCCCGCGCCCGCGGACAGCCGGACCCGTCGGAAGTCGGCGTGCCAGCGCGTCCAGATGTCCTGGATCGTGCCGGTGGCGTGCCGCAGCAGCAGCGGCGCCACGTCGGCCTCGATGTGCAGGTCCTCCCCGAGGCGCATGGCCACGCCCAGCAGGGCGGCCACGAACGGGTCGCCGTTGTCGGCGCGCAGCCGGGGGCCGTACTGCGGGGGGAAGCGGTACCACAGCGGGAACGGCTCGTCGCCCCAGACCCAGTGGGTGTCCAGGTGGACGTCGGCCTCCAGCATCGCGCAGTGGGCCGTGGTGCGGGTGCGGATCCGGTCGACGCGCATCGGCTGCTCGCCCCTCTCCGGGCGGCCGTACCGCCGACGCTGTCCGGGCCGCGCGGCGGCTGGGCTGCGCGGCGGTGGGTTGCGCGGCGGCCGGTCGGGGACTTCCGGATGTCGTGCGGAATGGCCAGGATACCGGGCGCCGGCCCGGCTGCGAAGGTCCCGATCCGCGGGCCGGGGCTATCTGGAATCCTTCCGGATTTCCCTAAATGCCGCACTCCATTTAGACTTGTCGATATCAGTCCGGCCGGTCCGGCCGGTCGCCGGTCCAGGGTGGACGGACCGCGGTCGTGATCCGTGCTCGCGGTCGCGACGGGCGATGCGGTCGACCGGCGGCCCACCGCCGTGCGGCCGGTCGACCACGGGCGCCCGGCCGGGCGCCACCGGAAGGCGCCGGCAGCCCTCGGTCGCAGCGCCGCGACCGGCGCCGGCGCGCCCCTCGCGTCACCGCCCCCACCCACGCCCAGCGCCGTGC
>DATMJT010000472.1:0-10654 GCA_035553735.1 Pilimelia sp. | reverse complement strand
AACCGGAGCGCCGGCACGGCGGCGGGCGGGGGCGGGGCCACCACGCGGATCGAACTGGCCATCGGCGGCATGACCTGCGCCTCGTGTGCCTCGCGGATCGAGAAGAAGCTCAACCGCATCGACGGCGTCAGCGCCACGGTCAACTTCGCCACCGAGAAGGCCCTCGTCTCCGTTGCCGAACCGTCCCGCGTGACCGCGCAGGACCTGATCGCCACGGTCGAGCAGACCGGCTACACCGCGGCGGTGCCGGCCGCCCCACCGCCGGCGGCCACCGCGGCCCCGCCGGAGCCGGCGGACGAGCTGCGCCCGCTGCGCACCCGGCTGTGGGTGTCGATCGCGCTCACCCTGCCGGTGGTGGCGCTGGCGATGGTGCCCGCCTGGCAGTTCACCCACTGGCAGTGGGCGTCGCTCACCCTGGCCGCGCCGGTGGTGGTGTACGGCGGGTGGCCGTTCCACCGGGCCGCGTTGACCAACCTGCGCCACGGCGCGGCCACCATGGACACGCTGGTGTCGATGGGCACCCTCGCGGCCTTCGGCTGGTCGCTGTGGGCGCTGTTCCTCGGCGACGCCGGCACCCCAGGCATGACCCACCCGTTCACGCTCGACATCGACCGCGGCGCCGGAGCCTCGGCGCTCTACCTGGAGGTCGCCGCCGGGGTCACCGCGTTCCTGCTGGCCGGGCGCTACTTCGAGGCCCGCGCCAAGCGCCGCGCCGGCGCCGCGCTGCGCGCCCTGCTGGAGCTGGGCGCCAAGGACGTCGCGGTCCTGCGCGAGGGCGCCGAGGTGCGCGTGCCGGTCGAGCAGCTTGCCGTCGGCGACAGGTTCGTCGTTCGTCCCGGCGAGAAGGTCGCCACCGACGGCGTCGTCGCCGAGGGCACGTCCGCGGTGGACGCCAGCATGGTCACCGGCGAGTCCGTTCCGGTGGAGGTGGGCCCCGGCGACCCGGTGGTGGGCGCCACCGTCAACGCCGGCGGCCGGCTGGTCGTGCGGGCCACCCGGGTCGGGGCGGACACCCAGCTCGCCCAGATGGCTCGGATGGTCGCGCTGGCGCAGACCGGCAAGGCCGCGGTGCAGCGCCTCGCCGACCGGATCTCCGGAGTGTTCGTGCCCATCGTCATCGCGCTGGCCGTCGCCACGCTCGGCTTCTGGATCGGCACCGGCGGCGGGCTCACCGCGGCCTTCACGGCCGCGGTCGCCGTCCTGATCATCGCCTGCCCGTGCGCGCTCGGCCTGGCCACCCCGACCGCGCTGCTGGTCGGCACGGGCCGCGGTGCGCAGCTCGGCATCCTCATCAAGGGCCCCGAGGTCCTGGAGTCCACCCGGCGGGTGGACACCGTCGTGCTGGACAAGACCGGCACCGTGACCACCGGCCGGATGAGCCTCGTGGACGTGGTCACCGCAGCGGGTGAGGACGCCGCGCAGGCGCTGCGGCTGGCCGGCGCGCTGGAGGCCGCCTCCGAGCACCCCATCGCCCAGGCGATCGCCCTCGGCGCCGCGCAGCGGGTCCGTGACCTGCCCCCGGTGGACGGGTTCGCGAACGTCGAGGGCCTCGGCGTGACCGGCGCCGTCGACGGCCGGCGCGTCGTCGTGGGCCGCGAACGGCTGCTGCGCGACCACGGCCTGGCGGTCCCGGAGGCGCTGAGCCGGGCGCGGGCCGACGCCGAGGCCGCCGGGCGCACCGCGGTGCTCGCCGGCTGGGACGGCCACGCCCGCGCCGTGCTCGCGGTCGCCGACACCGTCAAGCCCACCAGTGCGCAGGCCGTCGCGGGGCTACGGAGCCTCGGCCTGACGCCGGTGCTGCTCACCGGGGACAACACCACCGTCGCCCGCGCGGTCGCGGCCGAGGTCGGCATCGACGAGGTCATCGCCGGGGTGCTCCCGGCCGGCAAGGTCGACGTCGTCAAGGACCTCCAGGGCCGCGGCAGGGTGGTCGCCATGGTCGGTGACGGGGTCAACGACGCCGCAGCGCTCGCCCAGGCCGATCTCGGCCTGGCCATGGGCACCGGCACCGACGTCGCCATCGAGGCATCCGACCTCACCCTGGTCCGCGGCGACCTCACCGTCGCGGTCGACGCGATCCGGCTGGCCCGGCGCACCCTGCGCACCATCAAGGGCAACCTGTTCTGGGCCTTCGCCTACAACGTCGCCGCCCTGCCGCTGGCCGCCGCCGGGCTGCTCAACCCGATGATCGCCGGCGCGGCCATGGCGCTGTCCTCGGTGTTCGTGGTCAGCAACAGCCTGCGGCTGCGCCGCTTCCGCCCCACCGGCTGACCGAGTGCCGGTACGGTCGGGGTCCAGGTCGCCGATGGCGCCGGGCCGGATCGTGAACGCTCGATGAACGACCTACCGATCATGCTTGACCGCCCGGGAGACTGGTGCCACTTGTCCAGTTCTCGCCGAGGGAGTCGTCCGTGCCTGTTACGAGGTTCCTCGCCCGGTTCGCCGCCACCGCGGTCACCGCGGTGCTGCTCTGCACCGGAGTGTCCGCCACCGCCGCGGCGGCGCAGCCGACCGCGAGCCGGGCCGCATCCGGATGCAGCACCTGGCAGTACGTGGTGAAGAGCAGCGGAACGATCCGGTACAGCCCCGGAGGGGCCGAGACCGGCGTGTGGGCGCGCCCGGGTGACCTGGTCAACGTCCACCAGTTCAGCGGGCCCTGGTACCGGGGCAACTTCTACTGGGAGTTCGGCCGCTACTACAGCGACGGCTGGATCCTGAGCAACCACCTGGACTACCTGCGCTGCTGGTAGTCCAGCGGAATTGCTGCGCCGCGGGCGCGGCAGGCCGCAGATTCGCCGTGGGCCCGGCCCCCGGCGTGGCGTGCGGCGGCGGACTCCGGCTTGGCCGGGTCGCCCACCCACAGGCCCGATCGGGCGATCCACGGGCCGGGATGCGTTGGGGCGGCCCGTTCGGATGACCCGGGCGCGCGCCGCCGGGCCGCTCGCGCCGGCGCATGCCACGCTGCGCGGATGCTGGTGAGGATCCTCCCGGTGCCGCGACGCCGGCCGCTGGTGGTAACGGCCGTGGTGGCTGCCGCGGCGTGCGTCGCGGCCGGTCTGGCCTTGGCCGTGGCGCACCTACCCCTCGTGGAGGCCCGGGCGGCGTACCTGGGGTGGCGCGACGGTGACCCGCGCGGTGAACTGGCCGGTGACCGGGGCGTGCACGACGCCGTGCTGCGGGCGTGGGCCGACCGCACCGGCATGGCGTCGCAGGACGCCGTGCTGCTGACCCGCAGCACCGGGCCGACCCGCCTCGTGTGGGCCGGTCGCGTCGGTGGGGTGGCCGGGGCGGTGGTCACCCAGCCGGCGCACATCACCGGCCGCGAGATGCCCGGCCTGGACGAGGGCGTCGACCCGCGCCACGACGTGTGGGGCTACCTGCGCCTGCGGCCGGACGGCACCGCCACGGTCGCCGCCGTGACGGCGCACCACCTGCCGAACGTGTGGCGCCTGCACGCGCTGGGCGGCTGGCTGGACCCCACGGCCGGCATCGGTCTGGTCCTGAGCCTGGGGACCCCGCTGGTGGTGTCGGAGACCGTCGAGTTGACCCCGGCCGGGGTGTACGGCCGCACCGCCCGGCCGCTGCCGTTCCGGTCCGACGGCACCGCGGTCGTCGACATCGACGACGCGATCGGCCGCTACGGCGTGGTCGTCGGGCCGGCGAGTCGGCCACTGACCGACATCTACGGGCTGTCGGGCAGTCTGGAAACCGACCTCGCCCCCCTGGTGCTGGACTGGTCCGGACGGGCCGCCGACGGGCCGTCCGTCATCCCGATCACCGGCGCCGCGCCCCCGGCGGCGCCGACGGAGGGCCTCCTCGACACGTTCACCGGGGCGGTGGTCAGCCGCCTGGCGCGGGTACCGAACATGTCGTACGCCACCACCGGGTGGCTCCTCGGCGGCCGGCTCGCCGACGGCACCACGGTCACCGTCGGCACCGTCAACGCCGGCGGCACCCACCGCCTGGTGAGCCTGACCGGCACCCGGTACGCCGACCACGGCGTCCTGGATCCCGCGGCGCCGCTGCCCATCGCCGTCCGGCTCCCCGGCGGCCGCGGCTGGGTGGTGGCCGCGCCGCGCGCGACGCTGCGTCACCGCCCGCCCGGCGGCTCCTGGCGCCCCGCCGGCCTCCAGGCCGCGGTCGTGCCCGACACCGGCCCGGTGGAGGTCGAGGTGGGCCGCACCGGGCGCCGGCCGGCGGTCGTGTCCCTGGCCTGACCCCGCGCGCCTCGGCCGCGCCGGGCCTTCGGGACCGGCGGGTACGGTGGCGCCGGCGGACGCCGGCGCCACCGTGGGCGCGCGCGCGTCAGGCGCGGGAGGTGCCGCCGGACGCCGTGTCCCTCACCTCCTCGGTCGCGCGCTGCGTCGACTCCTTGGCGGTCTCCGTCGTGGTCTGCGCCGCCTCCTGTGCGGCCGACTTCACCTCCTGCGCCGACTGCTTGACCGACTCGGCGGCGTCCTGCCTGACCTGGCTCGCGGCTTCGGTGACCGGCTCGCGGACCCGGTCGATCAGGTCACCGCCGTGCTCGGCGAGTTTCTCGCCGGCCCGGCGCTCGGCCTGCGTGTCGGGCAGCAGCGTGGCCGCCAGCAGACCGGCGCCGAAGGCGATCAGTCCTGCCGCCAACGGGTTGCCGCGCGCCTTCTCGCGGGCCAGGTCCGGGCTCTGCCGGACCGCGTCCGCGGCGGAGGAGGCCGCGTCACGCACGCCGTCCGCGGCGGACGACGCCCTGTCCTGAACCACCCCGGTCGCGGTGCTGGTGGTGTCCCGCACGGCGGTTGCGGCCGATCGCGGTGCTCCCATGACGGACTCCTTGAGGCTGCTCACGCGGGAGCCGAGCCGGTCCCAGCCGCGCCGGGCCACCCGCTTGGGACTGGTACGGTCGGCCAGCCGGTCGACGTCACCGGCGAGTTCGGCGCGGGTCGTCTCGATCTCCCGCCGAATCGCGTCCGGATCGTCGGAGGAGCGAGGCTCCCCCGACTCCGGCGCCGGGTATCCCGTCATCCCGCGGTCGGGTTGCGTAGCCATTCCGCGTCCTCCTTCAACGTCTCCACCGTCTGCCGGGGCACCGGGTTTACCGTCTTGATCTGCTTGCGGGCGCCCGCGAAGGCCACCGCCCCGACCACCGCCCACAGCACTGCCACGATCAGGGCGGCCCACCCGGCGGGCATGACCGCGTCCAGTGCGTAGACCAGGGCGAAACTGAGCAGAACGATCACCATGAGCCCGGCGACGGCCGCCACCGCGAACATGCCGCCGGCCCTGCCGGCCTTCCTGGCCTCCTGCTTCATCTCGGCCTTGGCGAGCTCCACCTCCTGGCGGAACAGCCGCGACAGGTTCGAGGTGATCTCGCTGATGATGTCGCCGATGCCCTGGGATTCACCCGGGTCACCGGCGGGACCGGCCGGGTGCGCCGCGGTCACCGGTAGCCACCTCGCTCCGGACCGGGCAGGACCCCGTAACCGGGGGCCTCGACCGGGGCGGGCGGCGGTGCCGGCGCCGGTGCCGGCACGGACGCCGAGCCCACCGCGGTCGGGTGGTAACGGCCCGCCGCGGTCCCGTCCGCCGGTGCGGTGGATGCCGACGGGCTCGACGTGGCGTCGTTGGAGCGCACCGCCCGGGCGGTGGTCCGGCCCAGCCGGCCGACGACGAACCCGGCGGCGGCCGCCGCCAGCAGGAACGTGCCCGGCCTGCGTCGGGCGAAGTCCTGTACGTCGTCCAGCAGACCCTCCGGGCCCCGCTCCTGGAGGTAGTCCGCCGCCCGGCGACCGGACTCGCTCAACCGCTGAACGAGCTGACCCGCCGGGGTGTCCCCCCGCTCGCCAGTCATGGCGCCGAGGTCGTCCGCGATGCGTCGCAGACCGTCGGCCATCTGCTGGTGCCCGGTGTGCAGCTGTCCGGCGACGCTGCGCCGCACGTCGGCGACGACGCTGCGGGTCTGGTCGCCGACCTGACCGGCCAGCTGGCGGCCCTGCTCGGCGGCGGTGCCGACGACCTCCCTGGCGGCGTGCCCGGCCGACTCGGCGGCCTGTCCGGCGGCCTGGGCGGCGCCCTGTCCGGCGGTCTGCGTGGTGGCCTGCCCGGCCTGCGTCCTGGTTGTCGACGTTCCTGCGGTCACGGGGTCATGGTCTGTCTCATGCACGTCGCCCTCCTCGGGGGGGTTGTCGCGGTCGCTAGGCCACTGGGTACCCGGCCCGTCGTCCCCCACTCCTGGCCGCACGCCGAACCGGCCGAGAGGGTCGGTACGGCCGGCGCGACCTCGGGTACCCGGGGTGCGTCCGGAGACGGTCACGAATGGAGAAGCGCAGGCCACCGTCGCGCACGTAGCGTGACGCCATGGACCTCGCACCGCACCAGGCCTCCGCAGGGCCGCGTTTCCTGCCCGGCCGGAAGACCGGCGTACCCACGGAGGGAGTGCGATGACCGCGAGGACGGACCGGCGGCGGTCCGCGCCGCCCGTCGCCGACGGCCACGACCTGCTCCGCGTGCAGGGTGCCCGGGTGCACAACCTCAAGGACGTCAGCGTCGAGATCCCCAAGCGTCGGCTGACGGTGTTCACCGGCGTCTCCGGCTCGGGCAAGAGCTCGCTGGTGTTCGGCACGATCGCCGCGGAGTCGCAGCGGCTGATCAACGAGACCTACAGCGCCTTCGTGCAGGGCTTCATGCCGACGCTGGCGCGCCCGGAGGTCGACGCCCTGGAGGGGCTGACGGCCGCGATCATCGTCGACCAGGAGCGGATGGGCGCCCACGCGCGTTCCACGGTCGGCACCGCGACCGACGCCAACGCGATGCTGCGGATCCTCTTCAGCCGGCTCGGGCAGCCGCACATCGGCTCGCCGAGCGCGTACTCGTTCAACGTCCCCTCGGTGCGGGCCAGCGGCGCTATCACCGTCGAGCGCGGCGCCGGCCGGACGAAGACCGAGAAGGCGACCTTCACCCGTCTCGGCGGCATGTGTCCGCGCTGCGAGGGCATGGGCTCGGTCACCGACTTCGACCTGTCCGCGCTGTACGACGACAGCAGGTCGCTCAACGAGGGCGCGCTCACGATCCCCGGCTACAGCATGGACGGCTGGTACGGCCGCATCTTCCGCGGCTGCGGCTTCTTCGACCCGGACAAGCCCCTCCGCAGGTACACCAAGAGGGAACGGCACGACCTGCTCCACAAGGAGCCGACGAAGATCAAGATAGACGGCATCAACCTGACGTACGAGGGGCTGATCCCCAGGATCCAGAAGTCGTTCCTGGCCAAGGACGTCGACGCGCTCCAGCCGCACATCCGCGCCTTCGTGGAGCGGGCGGTGACGTTCACGACCTGCCCCGAGTGCGACGGCACCCGGCTGAGCCCGGAGGCCCGGTCCTCGAAGATCAGGGGGAGGAACATCGCCGACGTCTGCGCGATGCAGGTCAGCGACCTGGGCGACTGGGTCCGGGGGCTGGACGAGCCGTCGGTGGCCCCGCTGCTCGCCGGACTGCAGCACCTCCTCGACTCGTTCGCGGAGATCGGGCTGGGGTACCTCTCGCTCGACCGGCCCGCCGGCACGCTGTCGGGCGGCGAGGCACAGCGCGTCAAGATGATCCGCTACCTCGGCTCCCCGCTCACCGACGTCACCTACGTCTTCGACGAACCCACGGCCGGTTTGCACCCCCACGACGTCCAGCGGATGAACGACCTGCTGCTGCGGCTGCGGGACAAGGGCAACACGGTGCTCGTCGTCGAACACGAGCCGGAGACGATCGCGATCGCCGACCACCTCGTCGACCTGGGCCCCGGCGCCGGGACGGCGGGCGGCACGGTCTGCTTCGCGGGCACCGTCGAGGGGCTGCGGGCCAACGGCACCGTGACCGGCCGCCACCTCGACGACCGGGTGGCCCTCAAGGAGACGGTGCGCAGGCCCACCGGCCGGCTTGCGGTCCGCGGCGCGACGACGCACAACCTGCGCAACGTCGACGTCGACATCCCGCTCGGGGTGCTCGTCGTCGTCACGGGCGTCGCCGGCTCCGGAAAGAGTTCCCTCGTACACGGGTCGCTGCCCGCCGGCGCGGGCGTGGTGTCGATCGACCAGACCCCGATCCGCGGCTCGCGGCGCAGCAACCCGGCGACGTACACCGGACTGCTCGACCCGATCCGCAAGGCGTTCGCCAGGGCCAACGGCGTCAAGCCGGCGCTGTTCAGCGCCAACTCCGAGGGCGCGTGCCCCGCCTGCAACGGCGCCGGCGTGATCTACACCGACCTGGCGATGATGGCCGGCGTCGCCACCACGTGCGAGGAGTGCGAGGGCAGGCGGTTCCTGGCCTCGGTGCTGGACTACCACCTCGGCGGCCGCGACATCAGCGAGGTGCTCGCGATGTCGGTGACCGAGGCCGGGGAGTTCTTCGGCACCGGCGCGGCGCGCACCCCCGCCGCGCACGCGATCCTCGACCGGCTCGCCGACGTCGGGCTGGGCTATCTCAGCCTCGGCCAGCCGCTCACCACGCTGTCCGGCGGCGAGCGGCAGCGGCTCAGGCTGGCCACCCGCATGGCCGCCGACGGCGGCGTCTACGTCCTGGACGAGCCGACCACGGGCCTGCACCTGGCCGACGTCGCGCAGCTGCTCGGCCTGCTCGACCGGCTCGTCGACTCCGGCAAGTCCGTCATCGTCGTGGAGCACCACCAGGCGGTCATGGCGCACGCCGACTGGATCATCGACCTCGGCCCCGGCGCCGGCCACGACGGCGGCCGGATCGTCTTCGAGGGCACCCCCGCCGACCTCGTCGCCGCTCGGTCCACCCTCACCGGAGAACACCTCGCGGCCTACGTCGGCGCCTGACCGGGGCCCGGGCGGACACCGCCGGACGAGAGCTCCCACACCGGAGCGCCGAGGCGGCCGGCACCGCCGCGGCCAGTCGGCCCGACCCGGTTCCGCGCCGGCGCCGTCGCCGGTCGGCCCGTCGCGACCGGCTCCGGGGACCTATCCTGGCCCGGTGAGGCCCGAGGAGCTCAAGCACCTGCGGCGCGCCCGCGACCTGATCGACCGGGAGTACGCCCGGCCGCTGGACGTGCCCGCGCTGGCCCGGGCCGCGCTCATGTCGCCGGCGCACTTCTCCCGGCAGTTCCGCGCCGCCTACGGCGAGACCCCGTACAGCTACCTGATGACCCGGCGGATCGAGCGGGCCAAGACCCTCCTGCGCCGCGGCGACCTGAGCGTCACCGAGGTGTGCCTGGCCGTCGGCGCCACCTCGCTCGGCTCGTTCAGCAGCCGCTTCACCGAGCTGGTCGGGGAGACCCCGAGCGCCTACCGGGCGCGCAGCCACGCGGCGCTCGCGCCGGTCCCGGGCTGCTGGGCCAAACTCGTGACCCGGCCGAGCAGGATTCGAGAAGCACCGGCCGGGTCCGCCCCGTAGCGTTCCGGACATGGATCTCTCCGTCAGGTACACGTTTCTTGAAGTCGACGACCACGAGGCCGCGCTGGCGTTCTACCGGGACGCGCTGGGCTTCGAGGTACGCCAGGACGTCGCCATGGAGGGCGCGCGCTGGCTGACCGTCGGGCCGGCGTCGCAGCCCGAGCTCGGCGTCGTGCTGCAGACCGTGGGGGTCGGCCGACCGCCCGCGGATGCGCAAACGCTGCGCGAGCTGCTGGCCAAGGGGTCGCTGTCCGGTCTGGTCCTGGAGACCGACGACGTGGACGAGGCGTTCGAGGCCGTCCGCGCGACCGGCGCCGAGGTGCTCCAGGAGCCGATGGACCAGCCGTACGGCACCCGGGACTGCGCGTTCCGCGACCCCGCGGGCAACCAGGTCCGGATCAACCAGCGCGCCAAGGGCTAGTCCCAGCCGCCCGGGGGCCCGGCGGCGGTCCGGCGGCGAGAGGGCCTTGACATCGGTACGGCGCCCCGGGAATTTGTGGGCGTGGATGTCCGTCCGGGTATCCCACCGCCACCGACCGGAAGGACGGCCTGTGTCGCCACTCCGACTGTCGCCACTCCGCCTGTCGACACCTCGACTGTCACCACGCCGCCGCCGTACCCACATCGTCGCGCTCGCCCTGCTGCCGGCCCTGCTCGTCGGCGCGGCGCCGGCCGCCGCGGCGGCCGGCGCCGGCCAGGGCGCGCCCGCGGCCGCCGGCCCGGCGGTCCCGGCCGAGCTGAGCGCCCGCGCCGGCGCCACCTCCATCTCGCTGGCCTGGCGCCAGCCCACGACCGGCACCCCGGCAGTGTCCTTCCGGGTGTACGACCACAACCGGCTCGTGGCCCGGCACACCTCCACCCGCGTGACGCTCGCCGATCTGGCGTTCGGCTCGTATCACGCCATCACGGTGACGGCGGTGGACGCCGCCGGGCGCGAGTCCGCGCCCACGCCCGAGATCCGGCTGCGGGCCTGGGTGGAGGGTGCGCCGCCCAACCCGTGCCTGCCGCTGCCGCCGATGTGGTGGACGGTCACCGCGACCGACGTCACGGCGACCTCCGCGATGCTGAGCTGGCCGTCGTTCATGCCCGGTCAGTACGAGGTCCGGCTCAACGGCACCGCCTACCAGCCCACGGAGCCGCGCGGGATGCGCGTCGGCGGGCTCACCCCGGCCACCGAGTACGAGGTGCAGCTCGCCCGGCTGGGCTGCGGGGCGCCGCAGGTCTTCGGCGGCGGCAGGTTCACCACGCGGGCGGGCCGCCCCGCGCCGCCCGTGCC
>DATMJT010000471.1:0-5199 GCA_035553735.1 Pilimelia sp. | reverse complement strand
CTGTCACCCAGCACCGCCGTACGCTCGTCGGCGCGCAGGGCGGCAACCACCTCCGCCCTGGTCGCCGCGCGACGCTCGGTCACGAACCGGCCGCGCACCCGCGCGGCAAGGGCGTCGCCCGGCCCGGCGGCCCGGCGGACGCCGTCCGAGCCGCGCCCACCCGGGCCGGGCGACGCCCTTGCCGCGCGGGTGCGCGGCCGGTTCGTGACCGAGCGTCGCGCGGCGACCAGGGCGGAGGTGGTTGCCGCCCTGCGCGCCGACGAGCGTACGGCGGTGCTGGGTGACAGCACCGTGCTGCGGCTGGCCCAGCGGGTCCACCAGGACCTGGCCGGCGCCGGGCCGCTGGCGGAACTGCTGGCCGACCCGGAGGTCACCGATCTCCTGGTGAACAACACCCAGGTCTGGGTGGACCGGGGTCGCGGGCTGGAGCGGGTGCCGGTGGAGCTGGGCGGCGCGGACGAGGTGCGCCGCCTGGCCCAGCGCATCGCCGCCGGCGCCGGCCGCCGCCTCGACGACGCCTGCCCGTTCGTCGATGCCCTGTTGCCCGAAGGCACCCGGCTGCACGCCGTGCTGCCGCCGGTCGCCGCCGACGGTCCGTACCTGTCGCTGCGCACGTTCCGGTCCCGGCCGTTCGACCTCAGCGAGCTGGTCGCCCAGGGCACCGTCGCACCGGCGGCGGCGGAGCTGCTCGCCGCCGTCGTGGCGGCCCGCCTGGCATACCTGGTGGTCGGCGGCACCGGCTCAGGCAAGACCACCCTGCTGGCGACACTGCTCGGGCTGGTGCCCGGCACCGAGCGGATCGTCCTGGTCGAGGACGCGGCGGAGCTGCGGCCGGTGCATCCGCACGTGGCCCGTCTGCAGTGTCGCACCCCCAACGTGGAGGGAGCAGGCGCGGTGGAGCTGCGCGACCTGGTGCGTCAGGCGCTGCGGATGCGTCCGGACCGGCTGGTCGTGGGCGAGTGTCGGGGCGCCGAGGTGGTGGACCTGCTGGCCGCACTGAACACCGGGCACGACGGTGGCGCCGGCACCCTGCACGCCAACACGGCGGCGGACGTGCCGGCCCGGCTGGAGGCGCTCGGCCTGCTCGGTGGGCTGTCCCGGCCCGCGCTGCACGCCCAGGTCGCGGCGGCGCTGCAGGTCGTCCTGCAACTGCGTCGCCGCGGGCGGGGCCGGGTGCTGGAGTCGGTGTCGCTGCTGCTGCCCGCGGGTCCGGACCGGCTGGTCACCGCGGTGCCCGCCTGGCACCGGGAGTACGGCGAGGGCCCGGCGGCCGTGGAGCTGCGGCGCCGGCTGCGCGAGCGCGGAGTGCCGGTGGCCGCGTCACCGGTGGCAGGTCGCGGCGGCGACCCGGCCGCGCCCGGCGTGCCACCGCCACCCGGGCCGGACGACGAGCCGCCGGCGCGGGACGGCGGCCCGTGGGCGTCACCGCCCCCGGCGCAGGGCAGGCCCCGTTGACCGCCGGTCCGGGGCTGGCCTCGCTGGTTCTGCTGCTCGGGGCGGTGGCCGTGGTGAGCTGGCCGGCCGGGACCGCCCGTCGCCGGCGCCGGCGACTGCGGACCTGGCTTGTCGCGGGCGCGCCCACCGCGCATCCGCTCCGGGTGCCACGGGCGGCGGGGCTGGCCGTCGCGCGCTGGGCGGTGGCGGCGGCCGCGTCCGCACCGGCCCGGCCCGGCGGGCTGCTGACCGTCGCCGTGGTCGCCGCCGGTGGCCTGGGCACTGTCGCGGCCGGTCCGGTGGCCGGCGCGGTGTTCGCCGCCTACGGCGGGCTGGCCGCGCAGCGGTGGGTGCGCGGCCGCCGGGCGCGGTGGGCCGCGCGGCGGCGCACGGAGCAGTGCGACGCGCTGAGCGCGCTGGCCGGCGATCTGCGCGCCGGTCAGGCACCGCCGACGGCCCTGGCCGGCGCCGCGGGCTGCCTCGGCGGGACCCGGCCGCGGGAGCGGCTCGGTGACCTGCTCGACGCGGCCCGGCTGCTGGCCGAGCGCACCGGGGCGCCGCTGGCCGAGCTGGTGGAACGGATCGAGAAAGACGCCCGGGCCGCCGAGCGGCTGGCCCGAGCCACCGAGGCGCAGGCCGCCGGCGCCCGGGCGACCGCCTGGCTGCTGACCGCCCTGCCGCTGGGCGGAGTGGCTCTCGGCCACGGAATCGGTGCGGACCCGCTGGCCGTGCTCCTCGGCACGCCGCTCGGCGCCGGCTGCGCCCTGGCCGCGGTGGCGCTGCAACTGGCTGGGCTGCGGTGGACCGACCACATCGTACGGATCACCTGATGCGGGACGTACTCATCGCGTGTGGGTGCGCCAGCGCCGCCTGGGGCGCATCGGTCGGCTGGCGCCGCCACCGTCGACGGCGCCGGCTGGCCGCGTTGGGCCCACCGAGGGCGGTCACCCGGGGCGGCCGTGACCTTCGGCGCCCCGTCGCGTTGCTGGCCGGCGGGGCTCTCGCCGTGGTGCTCGGGGGTGTCGCGGGGGTGGCCGTGGGCCTGGCCGTGGCGGCGGTGCTCGACCGTGCGCTGCGCCGGCTGCCGAGTTCGGTGGCCCGCGCCGTCAGCCGGCGGGTGCGGGACGACCTGCCCCTGGCCGCCGACCTGCTCGCCGCCGCGCTGCGCTCCGGCGCACCGGTGGACCGGGCCGCCGCCGCGGTTGCCGACGCGTTGGGCGGGCCGCTCGGCACCCGGCTCGGCGAGGTCTCCCGGGCGCTGCACCTCGGCGCGGATCCGGCTGAGGCGTGGGCCCGGCTGGGCTCCGACGCCGGTGTCGACCGGCTCGCCCGCGCCGCCGCCCGCAGCAGCACCAGCGGCGCGGCGCTGGCCGGCGCGCTCACCCGGCTGGGCGCCGACCTGCGCGCGGACCGCCTGCTCGCCGCCGAGGCGGCCGGGCGCCGCGCGGGCGTACTGGTGGTCCTGCCGCTCGGGCTGTGCTTTCTGCCCGCCTTTCTGCTCGCCGGCCTCGTGCCGGTGGTCGTCGCCGTCCTCGGCGACGTCTGGTGACGCCACCCCACAAGGAGGAGCACGACATGCGCACACTGCTCAAGCGGCTGCGGGACGACCGCGGCATGAACACGGCCGAGTACGCGGTCGGCACTCTCGCCGCGGTCGCGTTCGCCGGCCTGCTGCTCAAGGTGCTGACCAGCGACCGGATCCAGGCGGCCCTGGCCGGGGTCGTCGAGCGGGCGCTGGGATGACCGCCCGCCGGCGCCCGGCCCGTTCCTGGACGAGGGGCACCGATCGAGGCTCGTTCACCGCCGAGTTCGCGGCCGGGCTCCCGGCGGTGGTGCTGCTGACGCTGGTCGGGCTGTCCGCGGTGTCTGCGGTGTCCACCCGGCTGCGGTGCGTGGATGCGGCGCGGGAGGCGGTCCTCGCCGCCTCCCGCGGCTCCTCGGGGGAGGCGGCTGCCCATCGCGTCGCACCCGCCGGGGCCACCGTGACGGTCACCATCGACGGGGACACCGTCACGGCGGTCGTCCGGGCGCCGGTCCGGCCGCTCGGTGCGGCACTGCCGTCGTTGACCGTCGGCGCCACGGCCACCGCCGCACTGGAGCCGGGCCAGCCGTCGGGCGGCGCGACACACCCGGCGCCCGAGCCGCCGGTTCGGGGCGCCGCGCCGGGCGGACCTGTGGCGGCGGTGGCCCGGTCTCCCGCGGCGTCTCTGGCGGCGATGGGACGGTTTCCCGCGGGGCAGGGGGGAGAGCGGTGGGCGGCGTACCGATGAGCGGTGTGCGGGCACCGGCCAGCGGCGGCCGGACAGCAGCTCGGGATCGGGGCGCGGCCTCGGTGTGGCTGGCGGTGATCGGATTGCTCGTGGTGGCGGGTGGGCTGGTCGGCGCCGCCGTCGGCAGCGTCGCCGTGGCCCGGCACCGGGCCGGGGCCGCTGCCGATCTGGCCGCCCTTGCCGGCGCGGCCCGGCTGGGCCGGCACGGGCCTGCCGCGTGCGCGCGGGCGGCCACGGTGGCCGAGGCCAACGGCGCCCGCCTCGCCGCCTGTCGGGCCGACGGACTCGACCTGGTGGTCACCGCCGAGGTGACGGTCACGCCGCTGCCGGGGACGGCGGTCACGGCGTCGGTGTCGGCGCGCGCCGGGCCGCTGCACGCCGCCCGCCGCGCGGCGGCGGGCCCGGTCGGCCCGGGAGGGCGGCACCCGGGCCGTGGCGCGGTGCGCATCAATGGCCGGGGCGGGCGCGCCGCGCCGGGTCACCCCGGGCCCAGGGCGGCCAGGACCACCTCCAGCACCCGCACGGCACCGGCCTTGGCCAGCGGCTGGTTGCCGTTGCCGCACTTCGGGGACTGTACGCACGAGGGGCAGCCGGATTCGCAGCCGCACTCGGCGATCGCGTCCCGGGTGGCGCGCAGCCAGCCCTGGGCGGTGTCGTACGCCCGCTCCGCGAACCCGGCCCCGCCGGGGTGGCCGTCGTAGACGAACACGGTCGGCGACTCGGTGTCCGGGTGGGCCGCGGTCGACAGGCCGCCGATGTCCCACCGGTCGCAGGTGGCCACCAGCGGCAGCAGGCCGATCGCCGCGTGCTCGGCGGCGTGCAGCGCGCCGGGCACGTCGCCCGGGTCGACGCCCGCCCCGGCCAGCGCCGCGGGGGACACGGTGAACCAGACCGCGACCGTGCGCAGCTGCCGGGCGGGCAGGTCCAGGGGCCGGGTGTCCAGCACCTCGCCGCTGCCGAGGCGCCGGCGCTGGTACGACACCACCTGGTTGGTGACGTCCACGTCGCCGACGAACAGGCCCACCGGGCCGGCGTCGACGTAGGCGCGCACCCCCAGCACGGACAGCGAGGTGACGTCCCGGGCGTGGGTGGACCAGTCCGGCTCCTCGGGGTGCACCATGGCCACGGCGTCGTCGAGATCGAGGGCGTCCACCACGTACGACACGCCCTGGTGCAGGTAGACCGCGCCGGGATGGAGCAGGAAGTGCGCCGATCCCGGGTCCGCGGTGCCCAGCAGCCGCCCGGTCGCCGCCTCCACCACGGCCACGGGGGCGTCCCCGGTGCCGCGCAGGTCGACCTCCGGGCGGGCGCGGTGGGTCCAGTAGAAGCCGGTCGGCCGGCGGCGCAGGGCCCCGGCGGCCGCCAGTTCCTGCGCGGCGCGTACGGCGCACGCGCCGCCGAACAGCTCCAGGTCCGCCCCGGTCAGCGGAGCCTCGGCGGCGGCACTGCACAGCTGCGGACCCAGCACGTACGGGTTCGCCGGGTCCAGCACCGT
>DATMJT010000470.1:0-4221 GCA_035553735.1 Pilimelia sp. | reverse complement strand
GTACTGCTCGGTGGGCTCCGGTGGGGTCCAGGTCTGCCGGTCCAGCGCGGCGCGGGCGGCGGCGACCGTCGCGGCGGCCTGCCGGTGCAGAGCGGCGGCCTGGTTCAACCGTGACGTCACGCTCGGCCCCCTCCCTGTCGGGGTAGACCGTATCCCAGTACGCGCCCATGGTCCCGCAGCCGCCGCCGCGGTCCGGCAGCACATCCGGACCAGCGGGATAGGCTCGGCTGGTGGAGTCCCGCGCCGCCGCCGACGAGCCGATCCGCCCCGATCCCCGCCCCGGCTCCGCGGTTCCCGACCAGCCCGGCCCGGCGCCGCGGTCACCGGCGGGACCCCCCGCGGCGGCCGCCGACCGGCCCGCGGCTGTGCCCGATCGGCCCGGCTCCGCGGGTCCGGGGCTGGCGGGCCCCTCGGGCCCGGGCGCAGCGGCGCAGGCGGTGCCCACTGTGGCGGGTCGGTCGGTCGTCGGGCCCCGCTACTCCCGGCTCCGGCTGGTGCTGCTGGTGGTGGGCGGGGTGCTGGCGCTGCTATGCCTGGGCGGCCTGGGCATCGGTTACGCCCTCTACGACGACGCCACCAGGATCGAACGCGACCACCCCGACGTGGTGGTCGACAACTACCTGCGCGCCCTCCTGGTCGACCGCAACGACACGACCGCCCAGTTGTACGTCTGCCGGAGCCCGTCGCTGGGGCAGGTCCAGAATCTCCGTCGGGCGATCGACGACCTGGAGTCCCGCCACTCCATCCAGATCCGCGTCAGCTGGGGCTCACTGGAGAGCACGGAGACGGGAGCGACGGCCAGGGTGCGGACGGAGATCCGGCGGTCGATCAGCGACGGTTCGGAGACAGACCGGTCGGTCTGGGAGTTCACCGTCGTCGCCGAGGACGGTTGGCGGGTCTGCGCCGCCCGGGGTGTCGGCTGACTCCGCAGCGCTGACCGCCCGATGCCGGACCACCGAGCCGCGGCCCGCAGCCACCCTGCGAGCCGCGGAAGCCGGGTGTCGGACGCAGTTCTGAAGTAGTGTTGATATAGAAGCGCGCCGCTGGAGTCGGTGCCCTTCTCCGACCTGCTGCGCCACCCGGTCGAGACGGCCGACCGGCTGACCCGCAGCCGAGCCCTACGCCTGCGTCGTCGGGACGCGGCCGACCTGGTGCTGATGTCCGCAGACCGGGCAGAGGCCGAGGCTGAGGTGGTCGATCTCACCGCACGGCTGCTCGCCGGTATCGCTCGGCGCGATCCAGACCTCGTACGCGAGATCCTCCCCGCCGCACTGCCGTGGCTTCGTTTCCTCCCCGCCCATGACGTCGACACCATGGCAGCGGAGTTCGTCGCCGTCACCGAGGCTGCCGCGGCGGTCGGCAACACCTCCGCAGTGTCCCAGCTACTGACCGAATGGCGGCACACCGCCGAAATCCACGCCGCTCCGGAGCTCCATCGAGCACCCACGCGCCAGTCGACCGGGGACTTCGGGTCGGTGCCCCGACCTGACGACCGGTGAGTCCCAAGCGCGGCGACCGGGTTGCCCCTCCGCCTCGCCCCCGGCGGGTGTCAGCTGCGGTTCGCCACCGACGAAGCGGCACGGGGTTGGGAGGAGCTGCGTCGGGAAGCTCCCGGCAATGCCCGGCTCGCCTTCGACGCGATCGAGGCTGATCCTTCGCCTACGCCGCCCACCGGCCGCCAGCACCCGCTCAAGGACGCCCTGTCCACCGGTGCCCACGGAGGGCAGGAACTGCCGCAGTGGCAGTGACTACTCCACCCAGAGTAGGTGCACGGGCACCTCCAGGGTCTTGGGGGTCTTGCCGCTCCAGGCCCAGCGGTACCAGTCCAGCTCGGTGGCGACCCGCACGCAGATGTCGCCGTCGGCGCCGGAGTGCAGCTCGGTGACCGCCCGCAGGTCCCGCCTCGGGGCGCCGTCGACCAGCCACACCACCCGCCGCCCGGTGAGCGGGCCGGCGTCGATCACCGCGACCGGCTCCCGCCGGGGCGGGGCGTCCAGCGACACGAGCCGGGACACCACGTCCTCGGCGGCCGGCACGCCGGCCTCGGCCGACGCCGCCACCGTCTCCACCCAGACCCGCTCGATCGGCACCAGCGGCGCGAAGACCTCGACCTGCTCGGCCTCGGCGCGGTACCACTCACCCTCGGGAATGACGGGCAGGAACGTGCGGCTGCCCTGCACCACCGGGTCGTCGCCGCGCAGGTCCGCCCGCCACCCGAGCCCCGGCAGGCCGACGACCACCCGGGCGCCGCGCACGCCGTCCCGCCGGCTGGCCGCCGCCACGGGCACGATCGCGGGGGGCGGGGTCGGTCGCCAGTCGGCCGGCTCGGGGAACGGGTCCGGCCACGGGTCGTTCACGGGCCGTCCGCCGTTCGGCTCACGCCGCGAAGCCCATCGCGGCGCCCTTCTCGCGCATGAACAGCGCCGGGTCCACCGCCCGCTGGCCGCTGGTGTCACCGTCCAGGTGTACCTCGAAGTGCAGGTGTACGCCGGAGGAGTTGCCGCTGGTGCCCATCTTGCCGATTTCCTGGCCGGCGCGGACCAGCTGCCCGAGCCGGACCGAGGGGTGGTACTGCAGGTGGCAGTAGCGGGTGATCACCTTGTCCGCGTGGGTGATCTCCATGTACCAGCCACAGCCGGGGGTGGTGGGCGAGCCGTCGACGTCGCAGTTGATGCCGGCGTCGCACGCGATGTGGGTGACGACGCCCGAGGAGGCCGCCCGGATCGGGGTGAACCGGCTCCCGGACAGGTCCACGCCGTTGTGGCCCGGCCGTTCGGCGGTGCGGAACCCGGACGTGATGGGGGCGAGCACCGGCGGCGTCCAGCCGGACGGGGCGATGTCCCCCCCGCCGGCACAGGACAGGTTCGGGAAGACCCCGGTGCCCCGGGCGGCGCCGTTGGCCAGCACGTTGACGATCTCGGTGGCCGCCGGCTCGTGCTTGGCGTACGCGTCCGGAAACGCGCTGCCCTGCACCCGCTGCGCCGCCACGGTCAGCGCGAGGTGCCGCCAGCCGGGCACGTCGAGCAGGGCCCGGTAGAACTTGCGGGCCGCGATGGCCGGCGTCATCAGCTCCGCGACCGTGCCCCAGCTGCCGTCGCCCTCGATGGGGCGCTGCTGGAACAGGCCGACGGAGTCGTGGTCGTGCCCGACGGCCTCGTGCGGCAGCGCCATGCTCAACCGCGCCACCTCCGGGTAGGCCGGGTTGTCATTGGCGTAGTTGAGCAGGCGGGACTCCTGCATGGCGGTGGCCACGGCGATCACCCAGCCGCGCGGCGGCACCTTCAGGTCCGCGCCGGTGTTGATGATGATCGCCGCGTTGCGCATCTGCGCCTCGCCGAAGCCCCGGACCCGGGGCAGCTCCCCGTTGGGGTTCGGCAGGTCACCCTCGCCGCAGCCCATCAGCGTGATCAGCGGGCTGCGCTCGGCGTCGTCAAGCCCACCCAGTAGCGCGCCGACCGAGCCCCCGCAGCAGACCAGCAGGAACGTCGCGGTCAGGCTGACCACCAGCCCCCAGCGGCGGATCCGGTGCCGCCCGGCGGCATGGGCGGCGGTCACGCCCGCTCCCAGTCCACGCCGTCGACCAGCCAACGGCCCTCGACGGCGAGCACCCGCAGCACCAGCCGGCCGCTGTCCACCGGTACGGCCACCTCCACGAACGTCGCGCCGTGCGCGACCGCGGTGAGGGCGCCGACGATCCGCTCGGCCGGCACCCGGGCCGGGTCGGTGTTGGCCAGCCGGTCCATCAGGTCCGTGGTGGCGTGCGGGCGCAGCCCGGCCCGCCACTGGTCGCCGGTGACGCCGCGGTGGAGCAGCCACGCGTCGGCGAACGCCCGGGCCGCGGCGCGCGGCGCGGCGGTGTCCACCGCCGGGGTGGGGCTGCCCGAGCCCCGGGTGGCCGACGGCGTGCCGACGACACCGTCGTCGCCGACGGTGGGGTGCACCGTGGTGATGGGGCCCTTTGGCGCCGTCACCACGCCCACCGGGTCGTCCGGCGGCGGTGCGGCCAGGCGGGCGACGCCGACCGCGCCGAGCACGAGCAGCGCGAGCAGCGCCGCGACCGCGTACCGGGACCGCAGGAGGCCGGCCAACGCCAGCCCGATGATCCGCCGCATGGCCCGCTCACCGGGCCTCTGCGCGGGTGCGCGGCGGCGGCTGGGCCGGCACGGTGATGTCGCCGGTGTCCGGCCGGTAGACGGTGAACGTGGGCGGCCCGTCCGGCAC
>DATMJT010000469.1:0-12857 GCA_035553735.1 Pilimelia sp. | reverse complement strand
GGCGCGCACGCCCGGCGGGGGAGTGCGCCTGGCGGGGGTCGAGGCGGCGGGCCCCGCCGCGGCGGCCGGGCTGCGCGCCGGTGACGTGGTCACCAAGCTCGACGGCCGGGTGCTCGTCGAGCCCGTCGACCTGATCGCGCTGGTCCGCAAGTACGCCCCCGGCGCCGTGGTGCGGGTGGAGTACCGCCGGGGCGGCAGTCGGCAGACCGCGTCGGTGACCCTCGCGGCGGACGCGAAGTAGCCCGTACTCTGGTCCTGGCCGAGGAGGGAGGCGCCCGCCCATGTTCGACAACCTGGACTGGTACGAGATCGGCGCCCTGCTGCTGCTGGCCCTGCTCATCTTCGGCGACCGGCTGCCCAAGGTCATCGGCGACGGCCTGCGGATGCTGCGCCAGCTGCGGCGGATGGCCACGAACGCGACCAGCGACCTCAGCCGCGAGCTGGGCACCGACCTGAAGCTGGAAGACCTGCACCCGAAGACGTTCGTCCGCAAGCACCTGCTCAGCGAGGAGGAGCAGGAGGCGCTGCGCAAGCCGCTGCAGGGCGTCTTCGACACCGTCCGCTCGGACCTGGACGGGGTCAAGTCCGAGCTGACCGGCGTGAAGTCCGAGCTGTCCGGGGCCGCCAACGCGCTGCGCCGTCCCGGCCTGGCGGACCGGGGCCCGGCCACCGACGCGACCCGGCCCACCGGCCCGTCCGGGGCGACGCCGTCCGGCGGCGCGGCGCCCGCCACCCGGTCCGTCGGCTACGACCTCGACGCCACCTGATCCCTACACCGAACGCAATCCGGGGTGGGCCCCCGCCTCGGGTGGACGGCGGGGCCAGCATGGCGCGTTGCTAACGGACCGACTTGCGGTGCCGCCGCATCTCCATCACCGCGTAGGTGAACCACCCCATCGTGACCGCCATGCACAGCAGCCACCCGACGGCGGCGGTGCTACGCGGACCATACGTTCCGAATAACACGAAGAAAATGGCGGCCGCCGCGAACGAGAAATGGATGACTCGTCTCTTCTTCTGGTCCATGGCAATGCGTCTCCAGATTCCGCTAGCTGCGCGCCTACTTGATGCAGTTGGTGATCACTGCTGCACCGATCCCGGCGACGGAGGAGATGCAGACGGCGCACCCCGGGCCGGGCGTACCCGCGCAGGCGATGCTGCCGGCGGCGCCAATGGCGGCGATTTGTCGCAGGGTCAAGCTACGTCGATGCCGAGGGGCATGTCAACGAAAGGGAACCGGCAGTTTCGGTCGGATTCCTGCGACGTCCCGGGCTGGTGATTGAAATGCGAAAGTGCCTCGAGCTCCGGAAATGGGGCTCTCGAATACGCCGCCGGCGGTGCGTACGGCGCACGGCGGCCGGGTGCGGGCCGCTCAGCCCGGGGCGGCGGCGGGGCGCAGGCCGAGCGGGCGGCCGACCAGCGACTCCCGGCGTACGGCGAGCTGGTCGGCGACCCTGGCCAGCGCGCTCGCGGCCGGGGCGTCGGGGGCGGCGAGCACGATCGGCGTGCCGTCGTCACCGCACTCCCGCACGCGGGTGTCCAGCGGGACCTGCCCGAGCAGCGGCACCGGGGCGCCGACCAGGCGGGTCAGCGAGTCCGCCACGTCCTGGCCGCCGCCGGTGCCGAACACCGGCATCCGGCTGCCGTCGGGCAGCTCCAGCCAGGACATGTTCTCCACCACACCCACCAGTCGCTGGTGCGTCTGCAGGGCGATCGCGCCGGCCCGCTCGGCCACCTCGGCGGCGGCGGCCTGCGGGGTGGTGACCACCAGGATCTCGGCGTTGGGCAGCAGCTGGGCGAGCGAGATCGCCACGTCCCCGGTGCCGGGCGGCAGGTCGAGCAGCAGCACGTCCAGCTCGCCCCAGTAGACGTCGGCGAGGAACTGCTGGAGTGCCCGGTGCAGCATCGGACCGCGCCACACCACCGCCGCGTTGCCCGCGGTGAACATGCCGATCGAGATGACCTTCACGCCGTGCGCCGCGGGCGGCATGATCATGTCTTCGACCCGGGTGGGCCGGGCGTCCGTGCCCAGCATCCGGGGCACCGAGTGGCCGTAGATGTCGGCGTCCACCACGCCGACGGCCAGCCCCCGGGCGGCCAGCGCCGCGGCCAGGTTCACGGTCACGCTGGACTTGCCGACGCCGCCCTTGCCGCTGGCCACGGCGTACACCCGGGTCCGGGAGCCGGGCTGGGCGAACGGGATCACGGGCTCGGCGGCTGCGGGCCCGCGCAGCCGGGACTGCAGGTCGCGTCGCTGGTCGGGGCTCATCACCCCGAACTCGATCTCCACCCCGGACACCCCGGGCACGGCCCTCAGCGCCGCCGTGATGTCGCCGCGCAGCTTGTCTTTCAGCGGGCACCCGGCGACGGTGAGCAGCAACTCGACCCGGACCGTGCCGTCGGCGCCGCGCACCGCCGAGCGCACCATGCCCAGCTCGGTGATGGGCCGGCGGATCTCGGGGTCCTGCACGGTGTCGAGGGCGGCCCGCAGGTCCGGCTCGACGGTGCTGGCGGGGGCTGACATGCGGCCCATGCTACGTGGGCGCACCGGTGACCGGTCGAGCCGGCGCCGCGGGCTCCGGCAGCCGCGCCGCTGAGCTCCGGCCGGACGCCGCGGGCTCCGGCCGCAGGCGCGGCGCTGTGGTGCTCGGGCCGCGGCCCTGCCGCCCCGGCGCTACGTGCTGCGGCCGGCGCCGCGGCGCGGCGGGACCCGGCGCGACTCGGGCCCCGACGGGTCGGTCCGCGGGTCGGTCCGCGGGGGCTCGCCGCGCCCGGCGTCGCGCTCCAGCCAGTGCCGGCGGTCCGCCGCCTCGTCCAGCTCCTCGGCGAGACGACTCAGCTCCCCCCGGACGAAGTCCCGGGTGGCCAGCTCGCCGACGGCGATGCGCAGCGCGGAGATCTCCCGGGCCAGGTACTCGGTGTCCGCCTTCTGCATCGCCGCCCGGCGCCGGTCCTCCTCGGCGGCCAGCCGGTCCCGGTCGGCCTGCCGGTTCTGGGCCAGCAGGATCAGCGGCGCGGCGTACGACGCCTGCAGGGAGAGCAGCAGGGTCAGGAACGTGAAGGTGTACGGGTCGACCCGCCAGGGGGCGGGCGCGAGGGTGTTCCAGCCGATCCAGGCCAGGATCACCACGGTCATGTAGACCAGGAACTTGGCCGTACCCATGAACCGGGCGATGCCCTCCGACCAGCGCCCGAAGGACTCGGGGTCGAACCGGGGCAGGTTGATCCGGCCGGGCTCGCGGGGCTGGTCCAGGCGGCGGCGCGTGCCCGTCACCGGGCGGTCCCGTCGCCGGCCGCGTCGCGGTCCCGCCAGTCCCGCGGCAGCAGCTGGTCCAGCACGTCGTCGACGGTGACCGCGCCGACCAACCGATCCGCGGGATCGACCACGGGCATCGCCACGAAGTTGTACGTGGCCATCCGCCGGGTGATCTCCGCCATCGGGGTGTGCGGCTGGAGCGGGTCGATGTCGCTGTCCACCACCCCGCCGAGCAACTCGGCCGGCGGCTCCCGCAGCAGCCGCTGGAAGTGCACAACGCCCAGGTAGCGGCCGGTCGGGGTGGCGTTGGGCGCCCGCGCCACGTAGACCTGGGCGGCCACCGCCGGGGACAGTTGCGGCTCGCGGATGCGGGCCAGGGCCTCGGCCACCGTGGCATCCGGCGTCATAATCACCGGCTCGGAGGTCATCACCGCGCCGGCCGTGCCGGGGGAGTAGTCCAGCAGCGCCCGCACCGGCTGCGCCTCGTCGGGCTGCATCAGGTCCAGCAGCACCTCCTGCTCCGGCTTGGGCAGCTCGGCGAGCAGGTCGGCGGCGTCGTCCGGGTCCATCTCCTCCAGCACGTCGGCGGCGCGCTCCCGGCCCAGCGCGGCGAGAATCTCCACCTGGTCGCGCTCCGGCAGCTCCTCCAGCACGTCCGCGAGGCGCTCGTCGTCCAGCGCCGCCGCGACCTCGTTGCGCCGCGCGTCGGACAGCTCCTGCAGCACGTTGGCCAGGTCGGCCGGGCGCATCTGGTCCAGCACCGTCAGCAGGCCGGCGGTGCCCTGCGCGTCCGGCATCCCGACCAGCCCGGCGACCTCGTCCCACTCCACCTGGTGCAGGTGGCCGCGGCGCCCCAGCCGACCGGTCAGCTCCCGGACCGCGACCCGGGCGAGCGACCACTCGCCGGCCCGGTTGGCCTCCATCGCCACGTCCACCACCGTGCCGCTGCGGCCCGTGCCGGTCAGCGTCACCCGCCGGTCCAGCAGCTCCTCGATCACCAGCAGCTCGTTGGGGCGTTTGGAGAACCGGCGCAGGTTCAGCGTGCCGGTGCTGAGCACCACGGCGTCGGGGTCCAGCGAGGTGATCCGGCCGATCGGCAGGAAGATCCGCCGGCGCATCGGCAGCTCGGCGACCAGGCCGACCACCTGCGGGGGCCGGTTCGTGGTGCGTAGCCGGGCCACCGCGTCGCGGACCCGCCCCACCTGGTCGCCGTTGGGGTCGAAGACGGTCAACCCGGCGAGCCGGGCGACGTAGGCCCGCGTCGCCGTGGTCATGCGATCAGGGTAGTCGGCTACCGTGACTGCGCATGTCGACCCTGGTGTACGAAATCGTGGACGTCTTCACGGATCGGCCGTTCGCCGGCAACCCGCTGGCGGTGGTGTTCGGCGCGGAGGAGCTGGCCACCGCACAGTTGCAGGCGCTCGCCCGGGAGTTCAACCTGTCGGAGACCGTGTTCGTGCTGCCGCCGACCGCCGGCACGGGGGCCGGTTACCGGGCCCGGATCTTCACCCCCATCCGGGAACTGCCGTTCGCCGGGCACCCGAGCATCGGCGCGGCGGTGACGGGCGTGCGCCGCGGCCTGTTCCCGGCCGGACCGGTGGTCCAGGAGTGCGGGGCGGGACTGCTGCCGATCGACGCGTCCCGGCCGGATGCGGCGCGGCTGACCGGCGGTACGCCGACGCTCGGCGCCGAGCTGGACCCGGCGCGGCTGCGGGGCCTGCTGGAGCTCGGACCGGACGATCTGACGGGTGCGACCCCGCGCCGCGCGGGCTGCGGGCTGGAGTTCGGCTACGTCGCGGTGACCGCCGACGCGCTGGGCCGGGTTCGTCCCGACCCGGCCCGGCTGCTCGATGCGGACCTGGGCTTCCTGAGCGTGCTGCACTGGGATCCGGCCACGGCCACGGCGCGGGCCAGGGTGTTCTGCCCGGCGGCCGGGATCCCCGAGGATCCGGCCACCGGCTCCGCGGCGCTGGGCCTGGGCGCTTGGCTGGTCGGGGTGGGCCTGCTGCCCGGTGACGGCGAGTCGGCGTACACGGTGCGCCAGGGGGTGGAGATCCAGCGGCCGTCCACGCTGCACGGCAGCGTGACGGCGGCCGACGGCGCGGCGCTGGAGGCCACCGTGGCCGGTTCGGTCGTGCCGATCGCCCGCGGCGAGATCGCGGTGCCGCCCTTCGTGGGCTGAGCGCCGCCCGTACCGCGAGGCCGTGCACGCCGCGACGCCGCGTCCACGCCGTGGGGCCGGGGCCCGTGCCGCGGGCGGCGGCGCGGCGGGCGGCCTGCCGCTACCGCTGGACCGGCCGGCGCACCCGGTGCAGGCGCACTGGCCGGCGCGCGGGACGCGCGGCCGGCGACCCGCGCGGCGGCTCGGCCGCCGACCCGTCCGGCAGCGTTGCCCCGGCGGCCACCGGCGGCCCGGCCGGAGCCAGCCGGTGGATCACGCACTCGGCCGCCCACCGGGCGACGAGGGCCTCGGTCGGGCCCGGTGCGTTCAGCCGCTTG
The DNA here is from genome assembly GCA_035553735.1 of Pilimelia sp. GTDB lineage: Bacteria > Actinomycetota > Actinomycetes > Mycobacteriales > Micromonosporaceae > DATMJT01. The sequence continues at coordinate 7,102 of DATMJT010000469.1, read as the reverse complement.
CCGGCCAGCTGCGGCGCCACGGCGGCCCACTGCGCGGAGCCCGGCGGCACCCGGGTGACCTGGGCGGGCCAGGTCACGATGCGACCGCCGTGGTCGCCGCGCAGGGTGACGGTGGCGACCGCGGCGTCGGCCAGCCCGGGGGCGGCCTGCTCGCCGGGGCCACTGACCACGTAGAGCGCGGAGTCCAGCGGCAGGCACCACAGCGCGGTGGCCGGGCCGTCGGCGGCGACCCAGGCCACCGCCGCCTTCTTGATCGCCTCCTCGACCAGCGGGTCCAGGGGTGGGCCGGCTGCCGGGGTCTCCGTCATGGGAACCATGGTGCCGCACGGAGCTTCCGTCAGCGCGGTCCGACACCGGCCCACGGTCGCCTCAGACCAGGGCGGGCACCCGGTCCACCAGCCCCACCACCTCGGACAGGCTGCCGATGGTCAGCCCGGTCCAGTGCCGGTCGGGGTTGAAGGTCAGGTGCCCGGCCAGGTCCGGGGCGGCCAGGCGCACCGCGGTCATGCCGAGCTCCGCCGCCCCGGTCAGCTCGCGGCCGCCGCCGTCGCCCACGTACAGGCACTCGGCGGGCTCGACCCCGAGCCGGCGGCAGGCGGTGCGGTAGATGGCCGGGTGCGGCTTGCACTCTCCCACCCGCACCGAGTAGACCGCGGCGTCCAGCAGCGGGGCCACGGGCAGGCTCGGCAGGAAGGCGGGCAGCTCGTGCCCGCAGTCGCTGACCAGCGCGGTGCGCAGGCCGCGGCGGCGCAGCGCGCGCAGCGTGGGCACCGCGTCGGCCCGCAGGCGGGTGTCGGCGGCGATCGCGGCGACCCGGGCGGCCACCGCACGGTCGAGGGCGTCCCGGCTCGGCCGGGCCCCGGCCTGCAGGCACACCCAGCGCAGGCTCTCGGTGGCGTTGCCGAGAACGCCGCGCGAGCGGGCGTGGAAGGATCTGTCGAGCACGGAGATCATTTCGATGGGGTCGCAGCCCAGGGTCTGCGCGATCCGGGTGTGCTGCGGCCCGCGCCGAATCGCATCGGTGAGCGTGCCGAAGAAGTCGAAGAGAACTGCGCGGACGGTGGACATGGTCGACTGGCCTCCGGGGGAGTGGGGTGGGAGACCGCAAGAGGTAACCACGATTTCACGTTGAGTGCATCCGACGCCGGTGCTTCGTCAGACCTTTGCAACAAGGGACGTGTGAGGAGGAAAACCGTGGGCCCGACCGGACCGCGGGTCGACCCGGTCACCGGCGCCGCGGTGGCGGTGGCGGTGGCGGCCGTCGCGACCTCGGGTCCGCTCATCGCGTACGCCGCCGCGCCGGCCCTGGCGATCGCGTTCTGGCGCAACGCTCTGGCGGGCGCGCTGCTCGCCCCGGTGGCCGCGGTCCGCCGCCGGGCCGAACTGCGCCGGCTGGCCGCTCCTGCCGGCCGGCGCGAGGGCCTGGTGTGCGTGCTGGCCGGCGTCGCGCTGGCGGTCCACTTCGCGACCTGGGTACCCAGTGTGAAGCTGACCACGGTGGCGGCGGCCACCGCGCTCGGCGCCACCCAGCCGGTGTGGCAGGGCCTGATCGCGCGCTACCAGGGCCGGCGCCTGTCCGGCGGCACCTGGCTGGGCATCGGCTGCGCCGTGCTCGGCGCGGCGCTGGCCACCGGAGCCGACGTGGCCGTGTCGCCGGCGGCGGTGGCGGGCGACCTGCTGGCGGTCGGCGGCGGGCTGGCCGCCGCCGTCTACCACGCCCTGGGCGAGCGGGCCCGGGTGACGGTGAGCACCACGGCGTACACCACCGTGGCGTACGGCGTCTGCGCGCTCGTGCTGCTGACGGTGTGCCTGGCCGCCGGGCTGCCCCTGGCCGGCTATTCCGGGGACACCTGGCTGGCCATTCTGGGTCTGGTGGTGGGGGCCCAGCTGCTCGGGCACTCGCTGTTCAACTACGCCCTGCACCGGATCTCGGCGACCACCGTCAGCGTGCTGATTCTGCTCGAGGTGCCCGGAGCGGCGTTGCTGGCCTGGGCCTGGCTCGGCCAGGTCCCCCGCCCCGTCAGCCTGGCCGGGCTCGGGCTGCTGCTCGTGGGGGTGGCCCTGGTGGTGCGGCGACCGCAGCGCGGCGCCGGAGCGCCGGCCCTGCCGGTGGTGCCGCCCGAGCCCCCGGAGCCGGCCGGGCCGGGCGTGCCGACCGGCCCCCGCGGGCGACCCCGGTAGCCGGGTCGCCGCCCGCGGGCCGTCAGCCTGCGGGCCAGCCCCGCGACGACGTCTGGGCGCCCCGGTAGCGGGTACGCGGCGCTCAGTTGCGGTACGTGCTCGACGACGGCGCCTCGTTGATGGCCCACACGACGATCAGCACCCAGAACACGGTGAGCAGCACGCCCAGCGCGGTGACGATCCAGCCGACGATGATGCCGGCCAGGGCCATGCCGTCGCCCTGCTCGCCGCGCTCGCGGATCTGTCGGCGGGCGACGTGCCCGAGGATCGCGCCGACCGGGGCGGTGACGCAGACCGCCAGGCCGGCGAGCGAGCAGATCAGCGCCGCGATCGCCATGCCGTTGGTCTGTGCGGCGGCGGGCACCGGGTAGGCGTAGCCGCCGCCCGGGTAGCCGGCGCCGTAGCCCGGCGGGTACTGCCCCGTCTGCCCGCTCGTCGGCGCGGCCGGATCGGCGTACGGCGAGTCCTTGTAGGTCGGCTGCTGGTCGCCCGGCCAGGAGGGGTCGCTCCAGTTGCCGGGCTGCTGCGGGTAGCTCATCGAGTCTCCGTCTTCCGCGGGATACCCGGTCAGGGTAGCGGTCGGCGGCATACCCGGGGGATCCGACGATCGCCGCGCGACGGTGCCCGGGTGGGTACCCGAATAGCCCCTTCGGCGTGAGACGCGCCGGTTTGCCGGATCGTTGCCTGATCCGGCCCGTAGCCGGCAGGATCGCCACCATGGCAGCAGACCCACGCCCCGCCAACGGCAGCCGGCTGCGCCGGGACCGAACCGGACCGGAGCCCGGCCGGTCGGCGGCGTCGGCGGAGCACCCATCGCCGGCCGAGGTGGGCGTCCGCCACGCCCCGGTCGCGGCGCGCGCCAGCGCCCCGCCCACCGGGGCGGGCGCCGCCGGCCGGCCGGAGTCGGGCGTGCGGCCCGGCGCCCGTACCGACCCGGGCCCGTCGCCGCTGGCCGCGGACCGGCTGGACGGGCGGGTCGCGCTGGTCACCGGCGCCGGCAGCCCGGACGGCATCGGGTACGCCACCGCGGCCCGGCTCACCGCGCTCGGGGCCCGGGTCGCCATCGTCTCCACCACCCGACGCATCCACGACCGGGCGAGCGAGCTGGGGGCCCTCGGCTTCGTCGCGGACCTCACCGACGAGGCGGAGGTCGGCGCGCTGGCCGACGCGGTCGGTGAGCAGCTCGGCGACGTGGAGGTGCTGGTCAACAACGCCGGACTGGCCAGCCGGGCGAGTCCGGAGGTGCTGCGGCCGGTCGCCCAGCTCAGCTTCGAGGAGTGGCGGGCAGAGATCGACCGTAACCTCACCACCGCGTTCCTGTGCAGCCGCGCCTTCGTGGGCGGGATGGCCGAGCGGGGCTGGGGCCGCATCGTCAACCTGGCCGCCACGGCGGGTCCGGTGAACGCGCTGCCCACCGAGGCGGCGTACGCGGCCGCCAAGGCCGGTGTGGTGGGTCTGACCCGGGCGCTCGCCATGGAGCTGGTCGCCGACGGGGTCACCGTCAACGCGGTGGCGCCCGGGATCATTCACACCGCCGCGTCGACGCTGGTGGAGCTCAGGCAGGGCCTCGGAACGCCGGTCGGGCGGCCCGGCACGCCGGAGGAGGTCGCCGCCGCGGTCGGGTTCCTGTGCACCCCTGCGGCCTCCTACATCACCGGCCAGATGCTGGTGGTGGATGGCGGCAACAGCGTGCGCGAGGCGCAGTTCCGCTGACCGTCGCGCCGGCCGCGGCGGCTCAGCGTCCGCCGCGGCCGCCGGCCGCCACGATCAGCGCGCCGCAGCAGCCCAACAGGGCCAACCCCACGAACACGTAGCCGAGGACCAGCCCGGCTACGGCCAGCCCACCGCCGGTCTCACCGGTGCGCCGGATCTGGCGTCCGGCGAGGTGGCCGAAGACGATGCCCAGCGGCGGGAGGAGAATCGCGAAGACCAGCGCGAGGACGGCCATCGTGTTGGTGCCGGCGGGCGGTGCCGGCGGCGGGTGGCCGCCCGGGTGCGGCGGCGGGTGATCGCTCATCGGCTCTCCCGGGGCGTCGGCGCGCCGGTCGACCACGGGGCTGCGGTTGCTGACCGGCGCGGTGGCCGGGGGTGATCCGGTCGCCGCGGTCGCGGGGGCGCACCCGGCCGGGCTGCGCCGGTGTGGCCGATCGCGGTCCGGTCAGCCGCGTGCTGCGCATAGTGGTCGATCGTCTGCGCCAGGAAGGCCGGGTCGATCCACAGCCAGGTCAGCGAGGCGCGCAGCGGCGCGGTCGCCGGTGCCGCGCCCGCCGGCGTCCGACGCAGCGGCAGCTCCAGGTGCCGGGCCCCGGTCGGCGCCGCCGTCGGCACCGCCTCCAGGGCCGTCCACGGCACCACCGTCCCGGTCCGGCCCGGCAGGGCGGCGCGCAGCACCAGCCCGCCGGGGGTCAGGGTCAGCCGCGGCCGGCGCCGGGCGGCCCACCCGGCACCGGCCAGGGCGACGCCGGCCGCGACGAGGGTGAACCACCGGCCGGGGGCGCCGACCCCCCGCGAGCCGTCCGCCGCGTCCGTCAACGGCACGAACCCGGCCACCAGCGCGCCCAGCCCGATCGGGTAGACCCCGAGCCAGGGCGACGGGGCCGCCGCCAGCGCGGGCACCCGCCCCGGCACGCCGGGCCGCCGGACCCGGGTCAGTAGGAAGGTGCGGGGCGGGCGGCGGTGGCGGCGCACCCGGGCGGCGTAGAGCCCCAGCGGCGCGCCGGCGGACAGCAGGGTGGCGGCGAGGGTCGCGCTCAGCGCCGGCCGCTCCGGCAGGGCCACCGCGGCCGGCTCCAGCCACAGCCGTACGGCGAGTCGCAGCCCGTACGCCGCCGCGGTCAGCAGCGCGGCCGTCCACCACAGTCCGCGCAGCGCGCGCCGCAGCTGCGCCGGAACGGTGAGCGCGGCGCTGTCTGGGTGGTCGGTGGCCCGTGGGGCCGGGCCGCGCACCGGAGACGGAGCCATTCTCCGCAGCCTACCGAGTGGCGCGCCGAGGTCACAGGAGCGCGAGCTGCGTCGGCGTTCCAGGCGGCGGGTCGGCCGCCGGTCGGCCCTCCGCGCCGCGGTGGTCCGGCGTGCCGTCCCGGCTGCCCGTCGCGGCTGGGCGGTCCGGCATGGCGCCGCGGCGGTGCGGTGCCGGGGCCCCCTGCGGGTCAACCTGCGGGCGGGGCAGGCCGTGCCGCTCGGCCGCGGCCCACACCCGCGCCGTCACCTCTTCCTGGTACGCCGCGGGCGCGTACGAACCACGGCCGTACAGCCGTCGGTACCGGGCCGCCAGCTCGGGAAACCGGGCCGTGAGCCAGGCGGCGTACCACTCCCGCGCGCCGGGGCGCAGGTGCAGCGGCAGCGGGGTGACGCTGACCGCGCCGGCGGCGGCGACCGCCGCGACGGTGGCGTCGATGGACTCGGGCGAGTCGCTCAGCCCGGGCAGGATCGGAGCCAGCAGCACGCCCACCTGGAAGCCGGCGTCGCTGAGCACCCGAACGGCGTCGAGCCGGCGGCGCGGGCCGGGCGCACCCGGCTCCACCGCCCGCCACAACGTCTCGTCGAGAAAGCCGACGGAGAACGACAGGCCGACCCGGGTGACCGACGCCGCCTGCCGCAGCAGCGGCAGGTCACGCAGGATGAGGGTGCCCTTGGTGAGGATGGAGAAGGGGTTGGCGAAGTCGCGCAGGGCCTCGATGATCGGGGGCATCAGCCGGTACCTGCCCTCGGCCCGCTGGTAGCAGTCGACGTTGGTGCCCATCGCCAGCTGGGCCCCCGACCAGCGCGGCGCGGCCAGCTCGCGGCGCAGCAGCTCGCCTGCGTTGACCTTGACGACGATCCGGGAGTCGAAGTCGCGGCCCGGATCGAGGTCCAAGTAGGTGTGGGTGCGGCGCGCGAAGCAGTACACGCAGGCGTGAGTGCAGCCGCGGTAGGGGTTGAGGGTCCATCGGAACGGCACCCGCGAGGCGTCCGGCACCCGGTTGATGATCGAGCGGGCGCGCACCTCGTAGAAGGTCATGCCGGCAAAGGCTGGGGAGTCGAACGTCCGCACCACCGCGTCGGGCAGCGCGAGCGGCAGGGGTGGAGCCGCTCGCGCCGCCGGCGACGCGAGCCCCGGGGCACCGTCGGGCCGGAGCGTGAGGCTCTGCCAGCGCATGCCTCATTAGAACGGACGTTCGAACCGTTGTCCAGTCGGTGACGACTCAGGACTGGGCGGCGATCTGCTGCCGCACCTGGTCCATGTCCACCTCGCGGACCTGACTGATCAGCGACTCCAGCGACGCCTCCGGCAGGGCCCCGGGCTGCGAGAAGAGGATCACGCCGTCGCGGATGGCCATGATCGTCGGGATGGACCGGATGTCGAACTGGGCGGCGATGCCCTGCTGCGCCTCGGTGTCGACCTTGCCGAACACGATGTCGGGGTGGCGCTCCGAGGCCCGCTCGAAGACCGGGGCGAAGCGGACGCACGGCCCGCACCAGCTCGCCCAGAAGTCGACGAGGACGATCCCGCCGCCCTCGGTGACCTCGGCGAAGTTCGCGTCGGTCAGTTCCACTGTCGCCATTGATCTACTCCGATCGCACGGTGTCTTCCGCCAGGAGAACCGGCCCCACCCGGTTGGCATTCCCGCCCTGTGACGGCGCAAACACGGTCACTCAGCGTAGTTCGGCCGGCGACCGTGGTAGCGCTCACGTCGCGGTTTGATAACTGTGACCTGGCTCTCTCGGCATCCGCTGGCGACCCTCGGTGAGCTGCGGCAAAATCTGCGTCACAGAGCGTGGGCGGCGGGTGCCGGGGAGGGCCCCGCCGCTCATTGCGTCCGCTCATCGCGCCCTCTCATTGCGTCCGCTCATCGCGCCCTCTCATCGCGCCCGCCCACCCGGCCGGCGCATCGCGTCCGCCACCGCGCCGGCCTGCCGCCGCTCACTCCGGCGGCCTGCC
>DATMJT010000468.1:0-5161 GCA_035553735.1 Pilimelia sp. | reverse complement strand
GAATGATCAACCACCCCACCCGGCCGGACCGGTCGACGGCCCGTACGGGGCGCCTCAGCCCTCCTCGCAGCCCGGTGGCATGGGTCCACCCGGTGGCCCGGCGCCGTGGGCGCCGGGCCACCGGGTGGACCCATGCCACCGGGCTGCGAGGAGGGCTGAGGCGCCCCGTACGGGCCGTCGACCGGTCCGGCCGGGTGGGGTGGTTGATCATTCATCGGGGCGAGGCCTTCCCTCTGGCGCGGGTACGAGCGGGCCGCCGGCGTGGGCATCAGGCATCAGCGGCGGGTGGCCGACCGACGCGGCGGGCCGTCAGCGACCTCGGAGAGTTCCAGAAGTGACGCCGCCCAGCCCGCTTCGCTGTCACCAGGCAGGCAGCAAGGTGACGCGGTTTGCGGCGCGGACGTGGTGCCGGACGGGTCGGCTGGCCGGGAGAAGAGTATGAACGTGCGGCTGGGCGGAAAGGAGCACCGGAGTACCGTAGCCGCATCGCGTTGCGAGGTGGAGTCACCGAACTGGTCAGCGCGCCGCGCTGGTTGGCCGGCACAGGTGCACTGGAGCCAATCGCGCGCATTCGCCCTCCAGCGCGGCCAGGTGCTCCTGACCCACGGGCCCGGTGCCGACTCGCACGTCGAGATGCAGCCGATCCCGCACACCGGGCTCCGTGGTAGCCCCGCCGGGCCGCGTGGGCGGCCCCGCGTCACGGACGCCGGCTCCACCACCCCGCGCGGCTGGCCGGCGGGGTCACCGGCGACGAGGTCCGCGGCGCCGACCAGCCTGGTGTGCGGCCCCGAAGCCGCGGCTGCCGACCGGCTCACTCTGCGGCGAGCAGGCAGTCGGTGAGCAGGTCGACGACGTCGCGCCAGGCCCGCTGTGCGTGCCGTGGGTGGTAGCCGACGCTGGGGAGCAGGACCTGGTCGGCCCGCGTCGGCGGGTGACGAGGGCGTGCAGGGCGCCGCCGTGGACGACGAGGCGCCAGTCGCCGCCCGCCGCCTGCATCTCCGCGGTGAACGCCTCCTGCTGCGCGGGTGGCACGATCGGGTCCTCCGACCCGACGCCGGCCCACACCGGACAACGAATGCGCGCTGCCTCGCCCGGTCGGCCCGGGTGAGTGCGTTCACCGTCCCGATCGCGCGCAGTTCGACGCCGTCGCGCCCGAGCTCCAGCCCGATTGCGCCGCCGGTGCCCTAGCCGACGGCGGCGATCCGTTCGGGGTCGGTACGCGGTTCGGCGCGCAGCACGTCGAGCGCCGCGTGGCCGATGCCCGCATCCGGTCGGGTCGGCGAGCAGTGGGGTCACGCGCGCCAGCATCTCCTGCGGGTCGGTGAACCGGCGCCCCCCGTGGATGTCGAACGCCAACGCCACGTACCCCAGCTCGGCGAGGGCGTCGGCCCGGCCGCACTGGAAGTCGTTGAGCCCGGTCCCTTCGGGCCTGACCAGGACCGGGGGCGGCGGTCGACACCGGAGGGAGCGCGAGGTGCCCGATCACCATCAGGCCGTCGGCCGGGTACTCGACCGTGCGCGGGGCGACTGTCGCCACAAGACAGACTGTGGTGAATGTGATCTATCCGTGGCCGGTTTCGGGCGTCGGCGGCTTGCGCGGTCGCCCTGGCACCGCGCGGCAGTGGTGCGCCTCCGGCAGGGCTTTCGGCCGCGTGACACTCGGGGCGGGCCGCGGCTCGGGTGGGTGTCCGGTGGGGCCCCGGGGTGACGCTTCACCACCTAGGGTGGACTGGTGGCGGTGATCGACCTCGATGTGGCGCCCATGGCGGCGTCCTCCGGCCGGCGGCGGGCGCGGCGGCGTCACCGGGCCGCGCCGGCCCTGGTCGTCGCGGCGGCCCTGCTGCTCGGTGGCGGCGCCGCGCCGGTGGAGCGGCCCTGGGACCGCTCGGCCGTGCTCGACGGGGTGCCGCCGGGTCGGATGCTCCTGGCCGACGACACCCTCTATCTGGCCCGGCCCGGGGGCGTCGTGACGGCGCACCACGCCGGCGGCGGACAGCGCTGGAGTGCCCCCCTTGGCGCGGCCGAGCTGTACTACGCCAAGGCCGCCGGCGGCCTGACCGTGCTGGCGGGCCACGCCGCGGGCGCCGAGGCTGGCATGTTCGTCGTCGCGGTCGAGGCGGCCACCGGCGTGTCGCGCTGGCGCCGCGACGGCACGGTGAGCCTGACCGACCGGGCGGCCGGGTTGGTCGTGCTCGCGGAGCCGCCCCCGCCGTCTAGCGAGGCGGCTGGCGCGCCGCGGTCGTCGTACCGGCTGCTGGAGCTGGCCACCGGGAAGGAGGTGTGGCTCTGGGGGGCCCGCCCGGCCGGCGAGACGCTGGTCCCGGTGGCCGGCGACAGCGGTGACCTGGCGGGGCTGCTGCAGCGGGACGTGTCCGGCCGCACGCTGCTGCTCGACGCCGCCACCCGGCAGCGCCGGGCGCTGGCCGACCGGCCGCGGGTGGTTCAGGCGTTCCGCTCCGGCGACGACCTGCTGGTCCTGGCCGGTGACGGGACCGGTGCGGAGCTGGTCGGGTACGACTGGACCACCCTGCGACCGCGTTGGCGGGCCGGTGGGCTGGCACGCCCGCTGGGCCGGTGCGGCCCCTGGTTCTGTGTGGACGGCGGGGACGGCACCGTCGCCCTGGACCCGGCCACCGGCCAGGTCCGCTGGCGGCGTCCCGGCATGCCCGGCGTGCTCGGGGAGCCGCTGGTGCTACATGTCCACGGCGTCCCCGCCGGGCGCCTGAGCGTGGTCGAGCCGGCGAGCGGGCGGCCCCTGTTGGACCTGGCCGGCTGGACCGGGATCGGCGGGCCCGGGGCGGGTTGGCAGGTGGCCGCCCGCTGGGGCGCCGACGGCCGTAACCACCTCGTGGCGGTGGAGCTGGCGTCGCGGGAGATCCACCCGGTGGCCACCGTGGCGGTCGATGCCGAGTCCTGCGCCTCCTCTGGGCGGCTGCTAGCCTGCCGCACCGGTCCCGGGAAGCTGACCATGTGGTGGCTGGGCTGACGCGGCGCACACCGGCCCGCGTCGCGCCAACCCCGCGTCGCGCCAACCCCGCGTCGCGCCAACCCGCGCCGTGTCGACCAGCGCCGCGGCGCGTCGCGCGAAGGCTGTGTGGTCGGTTACTCCGCCTGCCACACGAAGCAGAACGGCTTGCCGGCGGGGTCGGCGTACACGCGCCAGTTGTCGCCCTCGCCGGGGAGCCGGGTGGCGCCGATGGCCAGCGCCGCCCGCTCGGCCGCGTCCACGTCCTCGACCATGACGTCGAGGTGCAGCTGCTGCGGGTGCGCCGGGTCCGGCCAGCGTGGCGGCGTGTAGGAGGACACCTGTTGAAACAGCAGGGGCCGGTCCCCGTCCTGGCCGATCATGGCCATGCCGTCGGCCTCGTAGGTGACAGGCTTGCCGAGCAGGTCGGCGTAGAACGCGCTCAGTGCCCCGGCGTCCGGGCAGTCCAGTGTGACTCCCATCACCGTGGTGCCCGGATTGTCGGCCTTGAGGCACAGGTCGAACGGGTGACCCGCCGGATCGGCCAGCGTGTGCCAGGTCTCGCTCCGGCGGAGCAGGGTGGCGCCCAGCTCCCGGGCCCGCGCGCTGGCCGCATCGAGGTCGGGCACCCGCAGGTCCAGATGGGCCTGCTGCGGGTGGGTTTCGGTGGGCCAGCGGGGTGGAATGTGGTCCGGCGCCTGCTGGAACCCGATCCGCCAGCCGTCCGGGGTGGTGAGCGTGATCCAGTCGTCGTCGGCGTACGTCTGCGTCCAGCCACCCAACCCGGCGTAGAACGCGCTGAGCCCGGTGATGTCGCGCGCGTCGAGCACAACCGTGTACAAGCTGCCGATCATGTACTTCCCCTCTCGCGACCCTGCCCCCATGATGGGCCGGGGCTACGACAGGATCGGGAACACCCTGCGCCCCTGGTCCGCCGTCCGCGCCCCGGGCTCGGAGAGGCCGGGGCGCCGGGGTCTGCCCGCCCGCAGGCCAGCCGGGTCGCCGCGTCCGCCGGCTCGCGCCGTCGGCGGGCGGTCAGGCGGCCCGCGTCAGCTCGGCCCACGGCACGGCGAGGGTCACCACGCCGTCGGCCTCCGACACGCTGGCGACCTGTTCGCCGCCCACGTAGGTGTCGGTGGCCAGCTCGCCGGTGCCGTCGATGCGGAGGTACCCGGTGGCCATGAAGGGCTCACCGACGCCTGCCGGCAGGTCGGGCCGGACGTCGGTACCCGGCGGCTGCACGGCGGAGACGACGCCCACGCGGTCGCCCGCGGCGTCCACGACGTCCATCCCGGTTCTCACTGCGGAGATCGGCGCCGGCGCACCGGGGTCCGCGGCGGGCTGCGAGTACGGTTGCATGCCCTCGGCAGTTCCCCGGGGCGGCCGCCACAAACCTCGGCACCGCCGCCCGGCAGCCACCCGTCGGCCACCCGGGGCCGGCGGCCGGGCGGCGGTGGCGCCGCGGGAGTAATCGCCCCACCAGGGGGTAGAGGTCACTGGTCCGCGCCAGCGACCCAGGAGGAACCATGACCAGCGACCGCCCGGCCGGGGACGTGATCGACGTCCTGACCGGTGACCACCGGGACGTCACCGCACTGATCGGCAACATCTGGTCGGTGACCGACCCGATGATCCGCCGCGACCTGACCGACACGGCGATCAGCGAGCTGGTGCGGCATGCCGTCGCGGAGGAGATGTACGTCTATCCGGCGATGCGCAAGCACCTCCCCGACGGCGAGCAGGCCGTCGAGCACGACATCGCCGAGCACCAGGAACTCGAGCGGGTCATGAAGCAGCTGGAGGGCGTGGACGTCGCCAGCGCCGAGTTCGAGTCGGCGCTGCGCCACCTGGAGGCCGTTCTGGCGGACCACGTGCGGGACGAGGAGTCGGAGCAGTTCCCCGAGCTCCGCCGGCGGATCCCCCGGGACGAGCTGATCGAGCTGGCGGGCAAGGTCGAGACGGCCAAGCGGCTCGCCCCCACGCGACCGCACCCGGGCGCGCCCAACAGCGAGCTGTTCCACAAGCTCGTCGGACCGGGAGTCGGGCTGGTCGACCGGCTGCGGGACAGGTTGACCGGGCGCGCCACCGGCTGAGCGGCGGGCGCCCTCACCTGGTCTCGGGCGAGTGTGACGACGAGCCCGCCGGGGGCCGGCATCGCGCGGATGCCCTGCGCATCCGCGCGTTCCCCCGCCCCCG
>DATMJT010000467.1:0-2141 GCA_035553735.1 Pilimelia sp. | reverse complement strand
ACCAGGACCCCGACGCACGACACGCCGGTGGTCCCATGACTGGCAACCGCGGTGGTCCCATGAAGGTGGCAAGAACCCGCTCAGGCCGGTCCCATGCTCGTGGCGAGCGACACTGATCGCAGGTACTGCCAGTCGCGACCGTCGAGTTCGAACTCGACAGAAGCAACCACCGTCCGCTGATCGGCGCTACGCACCCAGGCCGCGTAGTCGTCCCTGCTGACGACGCGGAACCAGTCGGTAGTCGGCAGGCGACCCTCACCGGCTCCGAACGTCTGCCCATCCTGCAACTCCGCAAGTAGCGCTCGATCTGCGTCGTCGCCCTTGTCCAAGTTCGTCGGCTCCTCCGACAGCAGACCGACGGGGAAGGCCGCATCAGGGCCACCGCACGACACGACCGGGCCAGCCGCCCGGCTGCTCGTCGCGGAATCGGGTGACGCTTGGCCGCACGCTGCCAGGACCAAGGACAAGACCGCCAACGGCAGCACGGCGCGGTTCATGATGTTGTGACGCGGCATGACTGCAGATCGTTCCACTCTTGGGGACGCGGCGAAGGCACAAGAGGTAGTGCCGGTTACCGCGCCCGTGCCCGCGGAGGTGAGCTTTCAGATATCCGCCTCTAGGAGCGTGGGTCTGAAAGGTCCATTCGCCTGATCACGGCGCGACGGCCTGGCTGTGGCGTCACGGTCGCTGGCGGTGGCGTAGGAGACGGCGGGTTCGCGGCGGCGGGGCCCCGGTGGGTTCAACGCGGTTGCGGAGGGGCGCGGCCCGGCCCTGTCAGGCGGTGGCGAGGGCTCCGAGGCCGCTGACGCCGATCTTTCCGTGGAGCTTGCGGAAGTCGTGGCAGGCGGCGAGCAGGAGCCATTCGTTGCGGGCGGCGTCGTGGCCGCGGAGCAGGAGCTGTTTGGCGTTCTGCAGGGTGCTCATCTGCCCGAAGACCGGTTCGACGATTGCTTTGCGTCGGGCGTAGGCGGCGCGGCCGGGCTTGGTCGTCAGCTTGCGCGCCATCCGCTGCTTGGCGGTCGCTGCCTTCGGGATGCGTCCGCGGGCCGGTGGCGGTGCGGGTTCGTCGTGCTTGCGCCGGCCGGTCGCGATCAGGAACTCGGTGCCGGTCTGGTCGCTGACCTCACCGGCCTTGTCCAGGTTCGCCGCCGAGCAGTAACCCGCGTCGGCCAGGACCTGCTCGGGGTGCTGACCGGTGTTCGCCTCGACCTGCTCGGTCATCGGGATCAGGCTCACGACGTCGCTGGCGCAGTCATGCAGATCGGCCGCCACGATGACTTGGTTGTCGGCATCGACGACGGCCTGAGCGTTGTAGCACTGCGCGAACGACCCGTCCCCGGTCAGCATGATCTTGCTGTCCGGGTCGGTGAAGTTCCGTTGCGCCTTGGGCCTGGGGACCGCCGTCGCGGCGGCTTGCGCGGCCCGCTCAGCGACGGTGTCCTCATCGGCGCCCTTGCGCCGGGCGAGCTCGGCGGCGTGCTCAGCCGCCGCCTCGCGCGCCTCGTCCTCCAGCGCCTGCTTGGCCTCCCGGAGCTTGACGAGCCGGCTCTCGCGGCGGGCCAGCTCAGCCGGCAGCTCATCACCGCGCCGGTCCTTGCCGAAGTGGGCGTCCTCGGCATCGTCGATCCGCTGCGCCTCCGCCAGCAGCGCCGAGACCTCCTCCGCGAGCACCTTCTCCTTCTCGCTCAGCCGGGCGTAGCTCATTGCCTTGCGCCGGGAGGCGTTCGCCCGCACCTTCGTGCCGTCCAGCGCCACCCGGCCCAGGCTGACCATCCCAGCGGCCTGACACAGCTTCAGCGCCTGCAGGAACAGCTGCGCCAGCGCCGACAGGTGCCGCTTGCGGAACCGGGCGATCGAGCGGTAGTCCGGCGCCGCACCGCAGGCCAGCCAGCGGAACGGGACGTCGTCGATGCAGCGCTTCTCGATCGCCCGCGAGGAACGGACCCCGGTCGTGTAGCCGTAGATCAACAACCGGACCATCAGGCGCGGGTCGAACGGCGGCGCACCCCGCCCCTCGGTGTAGGCGGCGCGGATCCGGCTCAAATCCAGGTGCTCATCGACCAGCTCGGCGACGAACCGGGCCAGGTGCTCCGCCGGCAGCCAGTCATCCAGCGACGGCGGCAGCAACAGCACCTGATCGG
>DATMJT010000466.1:0-4798 GCA_035553735.1 Pilimelia sp. | reverse complement strand
ACCTGCATGGAAGTCGCTTCATTACCACCATCGAGGTCGCGGGGGAATCGGAAACCATCGACCCTGGCAGGGCCGCTGGTGATCGCGTCTTGTGTGCACCTTCGGAGTGTGCGGAGTGATTGAGCCACCGTTGATCACCTTCGACGATGACCAGTATATGTATGTCTATGAGTCGGTCGAGTCACTGAGCATGAGTGTCGAATGGCCGTTCGTCGATGAGGTCGTCGGTGCCTACGACGCGCGCGGCTTCCCGCTTCGCCTCGACGTTGTAAACGAAGTGGTGACGGTCGACATTGGCGTGGCGTCAATTCTCGATCATCATCGGATGCGCGCCTTGGCGGACCAGTTCTTTCGTCTCTGGACTTACACTGCGGCGCCGGACCCAACTCTGGCCACTGATCAGTACATCCAAGAGTTGCTGCGGAGGTATAGGGTTGCCAAAATAAGGAGACGTAAGCGAAAAAGTGCGACGCAGTAACGCGAAGCAGTGTGCGCGCAGGCTGGCTGGTTCATCCGGGACGCGATGGTGGCTTCCGAAATCGACGACCGACCCCGTAAGATCCATGACTGGAAGAAGCTCTCCGAGATATTCACCGAACTCGTAGAGGCAGATGCTTCGACCGCCTGAGTTCGCCCTGTCCACGCCTGGCGCGCTGGAGCAGATCCGCCAGGCCGAGGCTGACATCGCCGCTGGTGAGGCGGTCGACGCCGCTGAGCTGCATCGGCGGCTTGCCGCCCGCGCGAAGCGGGAGCAGCGTCGTTGAGAGGAGCCCTACAAGTTTGTCGCTCGCGTCGGCACCGCGCCGAGCCCTGACCGAGGGGCTACCGACCGGCCTTCCTATGGCGGTGGCCGCTGCCGTGGGGGAGTTCATCACCGGACCGCTGCTGGCGCGTCCCCTACATCGGGGGCAAGCCGCTGACCAACGAGCTGGCCGCGTACCACTCGGCCCGGCGTGGCGCCTACCGCGTCGTGTACCGCATCGACGACATGACGCACACCGTACACGTTGTACGCATCGACCACCGTGCCGACGTATATCACTCGTAGCCGCCCTCGGACAGCGACATAGGCGGCCTTTCGGCCTGCTGCAGAACAACGTTCTGAACCGGCGTACCTGGCGGACGCGGGAGCAATTGCGGATCGCGATCGTGACCTGAATCGAACGCACCTATCACCGCCGCCGACGCCAGCGCTCGCTGGTCCGGTTGATCCCCATCGAGTGCGAGACCATCATGACCCCACCGGCCCACCAGGCCGCGTGACTGGAACTGTCACCAATCGGTGCAGCAGACCCGTGCGGTGGGGGAGAGGCCGCGTGGTGGGCCGGTGCGGCTGCCGGTCGACGCCCCCACGAAGGCGCGTCCGAGCTATAGAGTGACAACACTCGATCCTTCGCGAGCCCCGCGCCGCGCGACAGGCTCGCCCGAGCGTCCACGTCGCGACTATCCACCGGGGGTGGGATGGTGCTCCGAAACCTCTTCAAGCGCGGCCGAGTCGGGCCGCGCTGGCTCCTGGCCAGCCTGGCGCTGGTCCTCACCGCCGGCCTGGGCGCGTTCGGCGTGGCCCACGCGCGCACGCCGGTGCAGCTCACGTTCCCGCAGCTCCCGCCGGGGCCGTGGACGGTGGACCAGCCGGCCAGGGCGTCGGGCGGCATCCTGACCCTGGGCGAGTACGGCGCCGTGGCGCTGCGCGAGTCGGCGCCCAACGACTGGATCGGCACCGCGGACAACAACCTCGGCTGGTGGGTGGAGGCCCGCGCCCGGCTGGACAGGTCCGTGACCGACGACTGCAGCATGCAGCCGGCGCAGCTGTGGGCCGGTGACCACACCACGGTGGTGACCCTCGCGCTGGCCAAGGGCGCGGCCTGCCTGACCTACCCCGAGCTGGTGACCCACCGGATGGACACCCAGAGCGCCTTCCACACCTACCGGATGCACGTGCGCCGCGACCACGTACGACTCTGGATCGACGGTCGGCTCGTCGTCGACCGGCGCCTGTCCTGGGCCGGCGGCGGCACCCCGGCGCTGATGATCAGCAGCCACCAGGCCGTGTCGCACTGGCAGTACCTGCGCTACGACGCCACCCCGTCGCTGCCGAGCTGCACCATCACCGGCACGCGGGGCCCAGATCGGCTGGTGGGCGGTCCCGGATCCGACGTGATCTGCGGCGGCGACGGCGACGACGAGATCATCGGTGGTGGCGGCGACGACGTGCTGCTCGGTGGCCTCGGCGACGACGTGCTGCTGGGCGGGCACGGCAACGACACGATCCTGGGCGGCGCGGGCGCCGACACGCTCACCGGCGGCTGGGGCAACGACCGCCAGTACGGCGGCTCGGGCCCGGACCGGTTCGTCGCGCTGGCCGCGCTGGACGGCGCGGACCACATGTCGGGTGGTGAGGGCACGGACACCGTGGACTACTCGGCGCGTCCGGCCGGCGCGCCCGTGACCATCACGCTGGACGTGCACGCCGGTGACGGCGGAGCGGGCGAGAACGACCGGGCCGGCGTGGTGCCCTGGGATCTGGAGGGGCATCCGGAGCGCAACCCCATGGTGGACGTCGAGGCCGCCGTGGGCGGCGCCGGCGCGGACACCCTCACCGGTGACAACTGGAGCAACACGCTGACCGGCGGGCCGGGCCCCGACATCCTGCGTGGCCTGGACGGCTCCGACCGGCTGGACGGCGTGGACGGTGCCGGCGGGGACACGCTGGACGGCGGCTTCCACATGGACACCTGCCTGGCCGACCCGGGCGACACCGTGACGTCCTGCAACGAACGGCCCTGCGTCACGGTGTTCACCATCCCGCCGCGGTCGCCCTCCAGCGCGTCGGCCCTGCTCTGGACGCCAAGTCCGTCGCCGATCCCGCCGACCTCGTGTGCGCCGTGGGCCCCCGGGCAGCCCGGGGCCGTCCCCGTCGTCGGGCGCGCCGACGGGTGTCGCGCCCGCGCCGGAGCCGGGCCTCGCACCGACCCCCGGGGTCGCGGTGGCGCCCGGGCCCGGCGGTCGCGGCGGGATGACCCTGCGCCGCCGGTGAGCCCGACCGGGACGGGCGGCGCCCCTGCGGCGTCGCCCGTCCCGGCGCGTCACGCCGTTCGGCGCGCGGGCAGCCGGGAGCACCCTCGTGGGGGTCGGCGCGGCCATGGGCGCCAACATGGGGTCCGCGAGCCTCGGTCCGCGGCTGCCTGAGGCCATCGTTCGTGGTTGTCTGCCCGGGTCGCCCGCGATGCACCTAACTCCTGCTGATGGTGAGCCGGCGCGGCCTCCGGTCGGCGTACGCGCGGCAGGGGCGGCCGGGCTATATAGTGACGGCACTCGATCCGCCGCGAGCCCCGCGCCGCGCGACAGGCTCGCCCGAGCGTCCACGTCGCGACTATCCACCGGGGGTGGGTTGGTGCTCCGCAACCTTTTCAGGCGTGGCCGCCGCGGGCCGCGCTGGCTCGTGGCGGGCCTCGCGCTCGCCGTGACCGCGGCACTCGGCGCGCTGGGCGTCGCGCACGCCCGCACCCCCGTGATCGTCACCTTTCCACAGCTGCCGCCCGGCCCGTGGGAGGTCAACCAGCCGGCCAGCGCCGCCAACGGCGTCCTCACCCTCGGCGAGTACGGCTACGTGGCGCTGCGCGAGTCGGCGCCCAATGACTGGTACGGCCAGGTGGACAACAACCTCGGCTGGTGGGCCGAGGCCCGGGTGCGGCTCGACCACTCGGTGACCACCGACTGCACCCAGGAGCCGGGTCGCCTGTGGATGGGCGACCACACCACCGTGGTGATCCTGGGGCTGGGCAGGGGAGAGGTCTGCATCACCTACCCCGAGGCGCAGGTCAGGCACCGCATGGACACCCAGCGGGCCTTCCACACCTACCGGGTGGCGGTGCAGCGGGAGCACCTGCGGCTGTGGGTCGACGGCCGGCTGTTGGTCGACAAGCGGTTCACCGTCTGGGCCGGCGGCGGCACGCCCGCGCTCATGGCGGAGAGCCTGCAGGGCGTGACGCACTGGCAGTACCTGCGCTACGACGTCACGCCGTCGCTGCCGGCGTGCACCATCCACGGCACCTCGGGGCCGGACCGGCTGGTCGGCACCCCGGGCCGCGACGTGATCTGCGCCGGCGACGGCGACGACCACGTCAGCGGTGCCGGCGGGGACGACGTGCTGCTCGGCGGGTCGGGCAACGACACGCTGCTCGGCGACGGGGGCAACGACATCCTGCTCGGTGGCTGGGGTGACGACACGCTCGACGGCGGCTACGGCAACGACCAGGTGTACGGCGGCTCGGATCAGGACCGGTTCCGGGCGCTGCCCGGCTGGGACGGCGCGGACCAGTTCTCCGGCGGGGAGGGGCAGGACACCGCCGACTACAGCGCCCGTACCCCCGGGGCGCCGGTCACGGTGACGCTGGACAGTGCGGCCGGCGACGGTGGGGCCGGCGAGGGCGACCGGATCGGCGTGGTGCGCTGGGACTACAACCCCGCGGGCGGGATGCCGGTCACCGACGTGGAGGCGGTCGTGGGCGGCGCCGGGGCGGACACGCTGACCGGCGACTTCGCGGCCAACACGCTGACCGGTGGCCCCGGCGCCGACGTCCTGCGCGGCGAGGGCGGCCGGGACCGGCTGGACGGCGTGGACGGCGCGGGCGGTGACGGCCTCTACGGCGGGCACGACTACGACGTGTGCACCGGTGACCCGGGCGACAGCCTGGTGAGCTGCAACGACCCGCCGTGCCCGACGATGCCGTCGTGGCCGCCGCGCACCCTCACCCCGACGCCCGTGGCGGCCCCGGGCGCGGCGTCGGGGTGAGGG
>DATMJT010000465.1:0-8253 GCA_035553735.1 Pilimelia sp. | reverse complement strand
GCTCTACGCGACCAAGTCGCTGGACGGGCTCAAGGGCGTCAACGACGACCAGACGCGCGGCGTCGACATCGTCCGCAAGGCGCTTTACGCGCCGCTTCGCCAGATCGCCCAGAACGCCGGCCACGACGGCTACGTGGTGGTGGAGAAGGTCCGCGGCGCGGACTGGGGCACCGGCCTCAACGCGGCCACGGACGAGTACGTCGACCTGGTGCAGGCCGGCATCGTGGACCCGGTGAAGGTGACCCGCAACGCGGTCCTCAACGCCGGCTCGATCGCCGGGCTGCTGCTCACCACCGAGACCCTGGTGGTGGAGAAGCCGGCCAAGCCGGAGCCGGCCGCCGCCGGCCACGGTCACGGCCACGGGCACAGCCACCAGCACGGTCCGGGCTTCTGACCCGCCCGCGGGTCTGCTCGGCCGACCCGGTCCTGCGGGCCGGTCGGCAGGGCGTGCCACACGGTGGGGCGGGGCGCCGCGGCGCCCCGCCCCACCGTCGTGTCGTCTGCGCGCGCCTCAGGCCGCGGGCGCCCGCCGCTGCGCGGGCACGGCCTTGTGCGGCCGCCCCAGCCGGGCCGCCAGCCGGTCCACGTCCACCCGGGCACGGTGCCGGTCGGCCAGGTCCTCCCAGCCGATGGCCAGCAGCCGGAGCCGTTCACTCTCGCTGAAGCCGCCCCAGACGCCGTACGGTTCGCGGACGGACAGGGCGTGCGCCGCGCACTCGGCCCGGACCGGGCACGCCCCGCACAGCGCCTTGGCGTTCGCCTCGCGGCGGCTGCGCGACGAGCCGCGCTCGCCGTCCGGATGGAAGAACTGAGCGCTGTCCCGTCCCCGACAGGCGCCGAGCCGCTGCCAGTCCCACACATCCGCGACCGGCCCAGGCAGTCTGCGTACGTTCGACATTCAGCACCCTCCTCCCGCGCGGCACCGCGGTCCGTTGCTCCTGGGTCGTACCGGGGGGTCGGACCGGGCGGCGGGCCGCGCAGGACGCTCCGTCTCCGACTCGACGGAGTTACCCGCGCGAGCGTGATCTCACACGTCGATGTCCGAGACCCCGCGGCGGCCCCTAACGAGCGAACCGGGGTTCAGGGCACTGTCGAGAACTTTCCAGTTCATTCCCTCGAAAGCGCGTCATGATCAGCGCTGGCCGTGGTCTTCTCCTCAGAAGAGAGGAGGACAACAGTGCGTAGCGTCCTCGTGTGCGTACGGACAACACTCGCGGCCCAGGCGGTGGCGTCCTATGCGGCCCGGCTGGGCCTGGCGACCGCCGTACGGACCGCGTTGTCCGAGGCGGACGTGATGGCCCGCCTGGCCGACCGGCCCGCCGACCTGATCCTTGCCGACACCGCGCTGACCCGCCCGGACAGCGCCGGCTTCACCCGTCGCGTGCTGGCCCGGGCGCCGGGGGCGGTGATCGTGCTGTTCGGCGCCGAGGATCCGCGGGTCGCCGCCGCGGCGGTGTCCGCCGGCGCGCGGGCCCTGATCCGCGGGGGCGAGGACCCGGTCAGCACCGTGGCCAAGACCATCATGCTGCTCGGTGCGCCCGCCCGCGCCCTGGCGCGGACCGGGGCGCCGGCCGGTGCCGCCCAGGTCGTCCCGGCGGCCGCCCGGCCGGGCACCGGGCGCGGGGTCCTGCGGTCGGAGCCGCCGGCCGGCGGCGAGGCGCTGCACCCCCCGCTGCCGACGGACCCGGTCGCGCACCCGGCCGCACCCGGCGGCGGGGCGGCGCCCGGGGGCAACGCCCCTCCGGCCGGTCCGCCGGGTGGGCACCCGGCGGCGGGCAACGCCGGCCCGGCCTCGCAGTTCGGCCGCCCCGGCGCGACGGTGGTGCCCGCCCAGCGGGGCGACTTCGGGGAGCCGGATCCGTCCGGCTCGGGCCGCGCCACCGGCTACCCGCCGCACCCGTCCCCGGGCTCCGGCGGGCGGCGGGTGATGCTGACCGAGCGGGAGCTCCAGGTGCTGCGCGGGATGGCGGACGGGAAGAGCAACGCGGAGATCGGCCGCGAGCTGTTCGTCTCCGAGGACACCGTGAAGACCCACGCCCGGCGGCTGTTCCGCAAGCTCGGCGCCCGGGACCGGGCGCACGCGGTCGCCGCGGGCTTCCGGGCGGGCCTGGTCGCCTAGCGCCCGACCGCCGGGGTCGGGGACGGGGTCAGGCCCGTGCCGCTGTGCGGCGTGCGGCGTCCCGGTCCGCCGGCGGCGTCCGGTCACCCCGCGCCCCCGCCCGCCGGGCCGAGCGGTGGCCGGTCCACGGAGCCTGGAACCGGGCGCGGGACGCGCCGCGCCGGGTCTCAGGCCGGGCGCTCGTCCTCGTCGCCGTCGACGCCCTCGGTGAGGGTGTCGTGCACGCCGTCGGCGTAGCCCCGGGCGTACTCCCACGTCACGTAGTGGTCGGGGTCCGGGTCGAACGCGGGCTCGTGCACCCGGGGCCGCCCGGAGCTGAGCAGGTGACGCAGGTTGCCGCGCAGCAGGTCCCAGTCGAAGTAGTGCGGCTCGTGGCAGTCCTCGCACTCGATGACCAGGCCACGCACCCCGATCGGGCTCAGCAGTGCCTGGTAGATCTCCAGGTCCGCGAGGTCCTCCAGCACGTCCTGCCGCTCTCCGTCGCTCAGCGGATCGAGCTCGGCGTCCGTGTCCAGGCCCTCCAGGCCGGCGGAGGGGTCGGCGGGGTCGCCGCTGAAGGGGTCGATCGGCTCTTCGTGCACGCCCTTACGGTAGCCCCGCGCGCCCCCGCGCGTCGGCCTGCCGGCCGCCCCGCGCCGCGCCACCGGCGGGCGGGCGGGCCGCCGGCCCCGGCGCCGGCTCGCCGGTTGCCGGGCGGACCTGGGCGGATGAGTACGATGAACGCTACGCCGCCGCCGGAGGGGACTACCCGTGGACTTCTCGCCCGCCGCTGACCCGTCGACCGCCGATCCGAGCGCCGCCGAGCATTCGGCGGCCGCTGACCACCTGCCCCACGCGCTGCCGCTCGGGCTCACCTTCGACGACGTGCTGCTCGTGCCCGGCGAGTCCGACCTGGTGCCCAGCCAGGTCACCACGGCCACCCGGCTGACCCGCGGCGTCACCCTCAACATCCCGCTCGTCTCCAGCGCCATGGACACCGTGACCGAGGCGCGCATGGCGATCGCCATGGCCCGCCAGGGCGGCATCGGGGTGCTGCACCGCAACCTGTCGGTGGAGGAGCAGGCCGCCCAGGTCGACCTGGTGAAGCGCTCCGAGGCCGGCATGGTCACCCACCCGGTCACCTGCTCCCCGGACGACACGCTGCGCGACGTCGACGCCCTGTGCGCCCGCTACCGGATCTCCGGTGTGCCGGTCACCGACGCCGCCGGCATCCTGGTCGGCATCGTCACCAACCGGGACATGCGCTTCGTCACCGACCTGGCCACCCCGGTGCGCGCGGTCATGACGCCGATGCCGCTGGTCACCGCGCCGGTCGGCGTCTCCAAGGACGAGGCGCTGGCGCTGCTGCGCCGGCACAAGGTGGAGAAGCTGCCGCTGGTGGACGACGCCGGCCGGCTGCGCGGCCTGATCACCGTCAAGGACTTCACCAAGAGCGAGCAGTTCCCGCTGGCCGCCAAGGACCCGGCCGGGCGGCTGCGGGTGGCCGCCGCCGTCGGGGTCGGCGAGGAGGGCTACAAGCGGGCCCGCGCG
Source organism: Pilimelia sp. (assembly GCA_035553735.1). GTDB lineage: Bacteria > Actinomycetota > Actinomycetes > Mycobacteriales > Micromonosporaceae > DATMJT01. The sequence goes on along the minus strand of DATMJT010000465.1, from coordinate 4,604 downwards.
CTGATCGAGGCCGGCGTGGACGTGATCATGGTGGACACCGCGCACGGCCACAACCGCGCGGTGCCGGAGCTGGTCTCCCGGCTCAAGCGCGAGACCGAGGTGGACGTCGTGGGCGGCAACGTGGCCACGTTCGCCGGAGCGCGGGCACTGGTCGAGGCCGGCGCCGACGCCGTCAAGGTCGGTGTGGGCCCCGGCGCGATCTGCACCACGCGGGTGGTCGCCGGGGTCGGCGTGCCGCAGATCACCGCGGTGATGGAGGCGGCCCGCGCCGCCCGCCCCGCCGGCGTGCCGGTGATCGCCGACGGCGGCATCCAGTACTCCGGCGACATCGCCAAGGCGATCGTGGCCGGGGCCGACACCGTGATGGCCGGCGGCCTGCTGGCCGGCTGCGCGGAGAGCCCCGGTGAGTTGATCTTCATGAACGGCAAGCAGTTCAAGTCGTACCGGGGCATGGGCTCGCTGGGCGCGATGGCGGCCCGCGGCGCCGCCGCCCAGTCCTACTCCAAGGACCGCTACTTCCAGGCCGACGTCACCGAGACCGACAAGCTGATCCCGGAGGGCATCGAGGGCCAGGTTCCGTACCGGGGTCCGCTGGCCACCGTGGCCCACCAGCTGGTCGGCGGCCTGCGGCAGGCGCTGTTCTACTGCGGCGCGGACAGCATCCCGGAGCTGCAGCGGCGCGGCCGGCTGATGCGGATCACCTCGGCGGGCCTCAAGGAGAGCCACCCGCACGACATCCAGATGACGGTCGAGGCCCCCAACTACCAATCCCGCTGAGCGCGGGAGCAACCCCCTTCTGCAAGGAGCACCGATGCGGGACCTGGTCGAGATCGGCCTGGGCAAGACGGCGATGCGCGGCTACCACCTGGAGGACGTGGCCATCGTGCCGAGCCGGCGCACCCGGGACGTGGACGACGTGTCCACCGCCTGGCAGCTCGACGCGTACCCGTTCGACATCCCGTGCGTGGCGCACCCGTCGGATGCGATCATGAGCCCGGACACCGTGGTCGCGCTGGGCCGTCTCGGCGGGCTGGGCGTGCTCAACGTCGAGGGCCTGTGGACCCGGTACGAGGATCCAAGCAAGGTGCTCGCCGGCCTGGCGGAGCTGGACGAGGACGCACCGGCCACCCGCCGGCTCCAGGAGGCGTACGCGGAGCCGATCCGGCCGGAGCTGATCGGCGAGCGGGTGCGCCAGATGCGTGCCGGCGGGGTGACCGTGGCGGTGCGGGTCTCCCCCCAGCACACGCTCGCGCTGGCCCCGGTGATCCTGGACGCGGGCGTGGACATCCTCGTCATCCAGGGCACGCTGGTCTCCGCCGAGCATGTCTCGACCACCGACGAGCCGCTGAACCTCAAGGAGTTCATCGCCGACCTGGACCTGCCCGTCGTCGTCGGCGGCTGCACCGACTACAAGACGGCGCTGCACCTGATGCGCACCGGCGCGGCCGGCGTGATCGTCGGCATCGGCGGCGACGACTGGTCCACCACGGACACCGTGCTCGGCATCCGGGTGCCGATGGCGACCGCCATCGCCGACGCGGCGGCGGCCCGCCGGGACTACCTGGACGAGACCGGCGGCCGGTACGTGCACCTGATCGCCGACGGTGACGTGCGCACCTCCGGCGACATCGCCAAGGCACTGGGCTGCGGCGCGGACGCGGTGATGCTCGGCGAGCCGCTGTCGCTGGCCGAGGGCGCCCCGGCCGGTGGCGCGTGGTGGCACTCGGCGGCCAGCCACCCGAAGCTGCCGCGGGGGGCGTTCAGCGTGGCCGGCGAGCCGCTGGGCTCCCTGGAGCGGCTGCTGCTCGGCCCGGCCGACCAACCCGACGGGCAGCTCAACCTCTTCGGCGGGCTGCGCCGGGCGATGGCCAAGTGCGGCTACCGCGACCTCAAGGAGTTCCAGCGGGTCGGCCTGGTGCTGGACCGCTAGCGCCGCCCGCACGAGGGATCCGGTCGTGAACGACCACACCCACGCCCGGCCGCGCCGCGCCGTGGTGCGCCGCGCCCGGCCGCGTCGCGCCGTCCTTCGCCGGGCCGCGTCCCGCCGCCCCGGGCCGCGCCCGGCCTGGCCGCGCCGCGCCGCGGCGGCGTTGACCGCCCTGGCCGTGCTGGCCGCCGGGGCCGCCTGCACCGGGCAGCGCCCGGGCGGGCCGCGCCGGACACCGGCCGGCGCCACCGCCGCGCCGGACTTCCGGCCCGGTGCCGCCGGGATCGGGGACCCGTACTTCCCCGGGCACGGCAACGGCGGCTACGACGTGCGGCACTACACCATCGAGCTGCGCTACGACCCCGACACCGACCGGCTCAGCGCCGTGACCACGGTGGACGCCGTGGCCACCGCGGACCTGTCCCGGTTCAACCTCGACCTGGTGGGCCTGGACGTGCAGGAGGTGCGGGTCGACGGCGAGGTGGCCACGCACACCCGGGACGAGGGCGAACTGGTGGTCACCCCACCGGCGGGCCTGCGCCGCGACGCCCGGTTCCGCACCCGGGTGAGCTACGAGGGCTCCCCGGTGATGCAGGGGCGACCGGGCACCGGCGCCGGCGGCTTCCTGCACACCGACGACGGCGCCCTGGCCATCGGCGAGCCCGAGGTGGCGGCCACCTGGTTCCCGGTCAACGACCATCCCCTGGACAAGGCCACCTACACCATCGAGATCACCGCGCCGGACGGCCTGGCGGCGCTGAGCAACGGCGTGCTGACCACCGTCACCCGCGACGCCGGCTGGACCACCACCACCTGGCAGGTCAGTCAGCCGATGGCCAGCTACCTGAGCACCGTGGTCATCGGCGACTACCGCGTGGAGACCGGCACCCACCGGGACAAGCCCATGATCACCGCTGTGGCCGCCAGCGTGCCCGAGGGCCCGGCGGACGCCGCCCTGGCCCGCACCGGTGAGGTCGCCGACTTCCTGGCCGAGCGCTTCGGCCCGTACCCGTTCGAGAGCTACGGCGGGATCGTCATCGACGACCCCCGGATCTCCTACGCCCTGGAGAACCAGACCCGTCCGCTGTACTCGCGGGCCTTCTTCTCCGGGTCGGGCGACGCCACCTGGGTGGTCGCCCACGAGCTGGCCCACCAGTGGTTCGGCAACAGCGTGTCGGTGCGGCACTGGCGGGACATGTGGCTCAACGAGGGGTTCGCCACCTACGCCCAGTGGCTGTGGGTGGAGCACGACGGCGGGCCCAGCGTGCAGGCCACCGTCGACCGCGAGTACGCGGCGGCCGACGACGCCATGTGGTCCACGCCGCCCGGCGATCCCGGAGTGGGCGGACTGTTCAGCCGCTCGGTCTACCAGCGCGGCGCGATGGCCCTGCACGCCCTGCGCCGCGCGGTCGGCGACGATGCGTTCTTCCGGGTGCTGCGCACGTGGGCCCGGGAGAAGGCCAACGGCAACGGCAGCACCGCGGAGTTCATCACGGTGGCCGAGCGGGAGTCCGGCCAGCCGCTGCGGCCGCTCTTCGACGCCTGGGTGTTCGGCACCCGGCGCCCCGCCGCGCCGTCGTGACGACGGTGCCCCGCGGACCTGAGCCGCGGCCCGCCGGGACCGGCGAGGTGATCAAGCCTGACCGCGCCGAGCGGGCCCGGCGGGCCGCGGCGTCCCACGCGACGGCGCCCCCACGGCGACGGCGCCCCCACCGTGACGGCGTCCGACGTGACGGCGCCCCCACGCGACAGTGCGCTCAGCCCTTGACCAGCAGGGATCGGTTCGCGGCCACGAACGCCGGCAGCCGGTTGCCGCGCAGGGCCGCGAAGTAGCGGCCGGCGACCGGTTGCAGCTGCTCGCCCAGGTAGCCGCCGCCGCTGCCCACCCCGCCGCCGGGCAGGCCCACCAGCGTGACCCCGGCGGGCCGCAGCCGGCGCAGCGCGTACGCGAAGTCGACCACCCGCCGGCCGCGGCCGTCGAAGGTCAGGGTCTTGCCCAGGGCCCGCAGGACCCGGTCCAGGCGGCGCGGATCGCGGACGGTGTCCAGGCTGGCGATCTTCCCGATCAGCGCCTTGACCAGTTGCTGGTGGTGCCGCTGGCGGGCGTAGTCGCCGCCGGAGAGGTAGCGCTGGCGGGCGTAGTCCAGGGCCTGCCAGCCGTTGAAGGTGCGCCGGCCCGGCGGGTACACCATCTGCGGGCCCACGTACCCGCCGCCGACCAGCGTCCGGTGCCGGCCGTCGGGCCGCCGGTGCATCGACACCACCCGCTGGTCCACCGTCAGCTGCACGCCGCCCACGGCGTCCACCAGCGCGTCGAAGCCGCGGAACGTGAGCACCGCCCCGGCGTCGAAGCGGCGGATGCCCGTGTATCCGCTCACGGTCCGCGCCAGCAGCTGGAAGCCCTGGGCGACGTTGGGGCGGCCGCCGCCGGGCACCCGGGAGCCGTAGCTCATCGCGTGGGTCAGCTTGGTGCGCTCGCCGCCGAAGCGGGCGGGCGGGAACGCCGGGATGGTGACGAGCAGGTCGCGCGGCAGCGAGGTGACGTAGGCCCGGTCCAGCGAGGCCGGCACGTGCAGGATCAGCACCGCGTCGGCGTGCGGCTGCCAGGCCGGCTGGCTCTCCCGGGTGTCGACGCCGACCAGCAGGATGTTCAGCGGGCCGCTGATCGGTGCGTACG